>DUKX01000095.1 GCA_013329085.1 Methanofastidiosum sp.
TGAGGGCCTGGAATAGGTTTTACAGTCCATTCCTTGACTTTTCTCTCGATTCTCCAATTTTTTGGAGCAAATAATCTTTTTAATGATCTTCTCTGTCCTTTTCTCCCCACGTTACCACCTTACTCTCCCTTTCTCCCAATAGCTTTATCTCTCATCTCATCCTTTCTGTCAACATCAATAATCTCTAAATTTGAAGGGTGTATAGGATACTCAATTTTTGTTCCGTCGGCTTTCTCTACAACTGCACCATCTACATATACCTTAATTGCTTTGAGGTCTACCTTTGTTATTTCACCTTCATGATCTTTGAAATCCCCTCTCATTACTCTGACCTTATCACCTTTTCTTAATGGCAGTGATCTTGCTTCTACCTTATTTCTAAGGCTTGTAGCTAGGTGAGAAGACATTAAACTGTGTTTTTTATGAAGTGGCGCATTAAAGTGCCTTTTCCTCTGCTTTGATGGTTTTCCTGAGTATTTTTTAATCATTCTTATCCCCCTCTATACTATAATACTTGCAACGTTAGCAATTCTAACCCATTTTTCAACTGCTTCTTTTGCAACAGGGCCCCTTACTTCAGAGCCTTTAGGAACGCCGTCGTCACCAGTAATAACGGCTGCATTATCCTCAAATTTAATTCTTGTACCGTCTATTCTCCTGTATTCTTTTCTCTGCCTTATTATAACGGCAGGCAATACCTTCTTTTTGACATCTGGTCTGCCCTTTTTAACGGCTACCATTACCATGTCACCAACACCGGCTTTTGGATATCTCCTAGAGGTACCTTTGTAATTGATTACCGCAATAATTTCAAGTTCTTTTGCACCGGTATTGTCAGCACAAACTAATCTTGTTCCAGTTGTGTGAAATCTGCCAGGCCTTACAGTTGACCTTCCACGAGTTGCTCCCGCACCTTTCGCCATCAGATCACCTCAACGACAACGAATTTTTTTGTCTTACTTAATGGTCTGCATTCCATTATTTTCACGTTATCGCCTGTTTTAGCGTTAATACAGTCGGGAATATGTGCTGAAATTCTTGTACTTCTCTTTTCAAATCGCTCATATTTGTCAAGTTTTGTCATAAACTCTTTTTTAACGACAACTGTTTTGTTCATCTTATCGCTTACAATCTTCCCTTCCATTAATTTGCCTCTGACAGGTAAAGTTCCGTGAAATGGACATTTTTCATTATTACAACTTTTTTTAGGTTCTTTTACATCGATGCCGATCATCACATCACATCCTCTTGATTCTTTCTTCTTCCTTCCCTATGAGTAAATTACCATCAATTTTTTTATCGTTAATCATCAGGATTATACTATTTTTTATTAAGATTTTTACCCCATTTTCTGTCCTTACTTTTATCGTATTTTTTGTATCCTCAATGACCAATCCTTTAATGCCAACTTCATACCTATTTGAGCTTTGGATTACCTCGACTTGTTTCCCCAGGAGTATTATGTGATTCATGAAACTACAATCATATCCTTACTAAATCCAAGGTCAATTAGTATTTTTTTAACCTTGTCTTTGTGGGCTCCTTGAAGTTCAATCTTTCCGTCTTTTGAAGTTCCACCGCATGCACATTTTGTCTTTAGAGTTGTGCACAGATCCTTGATGTCTATATTTGATGAATCGATTCCTTCAACGACCGTCATAAGTTTTCCAAATCTTCTTCTTTCGGTGAAAATGCGTATTTGTTGTTCTTCCCTAGCGATTTCTTCGCAGACGCAAAGATCTTTGGGAAGACCACAAACTGCACAAATCTCACTCATTTTGCTTCTCCTTTTCAGCCTTTATTGTTTTTAATCTTGCTATAGTCCTTCTAAGCTCCCTTATCCTTCCAGGATTTTCTGGTGCGCTGCCTGTAGCAAGTAAAGACCTTTCCTTTGATAATTCACTTTTAAGTTCATCTATGTTATTTTCAATTTCTTCAACTGAAAGGTCTCTTATATCGTCTACTCTATATATTGCCATTATTATACACCTATTACTTAAACTTTATTTCATCTGGAAGTGATACGTCTTGAGGCATTATCTTGATTACAACTCCGATTATACCGAGTTTCTTCTTTGCAGGTGAATACCCAACTCTCACATGTTCAATGGCTGGATCTCCACATTTTTTTAGATATCCTTCTGCAAATCTCATTGAACGAGCTCTTTCTCCGCTGAGTTTTCCTGAAATCTTAATTTCAGCGCCTTTTGCCCCAGACCTCATTATTCTTCTAAGATAATTGTAAGCCGCCCTTCTATAATGCTCTCCTCGCTCAATAGCGCTAGCAAGCTGAAATGCCATTACATCCGCATTAAGATCTGGATTCTCAATTTGCTGCACTTCAATCTGAGGATTCTCAAGATTAAAAGGAGGTCTTTCAAGTTGGTCTGTCAAATCTTTAATGGCCCTTCCTCTTTTTCCTATAACAATTCCGGGCTTCTGCACGAAAACTGTAACTCTAGTTCCAAGAGGATTTCTCTTTATGTCCATCCCTGCATAGCCAGCTCTCTTTAGTGAATCTCCAAGGAATTCATCAATCGTTAAATTGGAAACGCTTTCTTCTATAAATTTTCTCTCAATGGCCATTATCTCTCCTCCACGATTATCTCGACATTTGTAAGCTCCTTGTTATATGGCGAAGCTCTTCCAAAAGCTCTTGGCATAAATCCCGGGATTACTCTGCCTCTGTAAGCAGACGCATGAATTATTCTTAATTTTGTTGTGTTCAATCCTTTATATTCTGCATTTGATTCGGCTTCCTTAAGAAGTTTTAAGAGATTTGTTGATGCTTTTACTGGATATCTCCCAGCAAACCATTTTGAAAGTCCTTTCTTGTGGCCGACTTTTTTGTAATATCTCTTGAATGGTATAGGGGTTTCTAGTTTAATTGTGCTTTCTAGTAATTCCTTTGCCCTTTCGATCTTCATGCCTTTAATCGTATTGCATATCTCCCTACTATGTTTTGGGGATATATTCATATTTTTTCCATAAACTTTTGCAGTTTTTGTCTCATCTATATCAGTTCTTGAATAGGGCATCAGATCACCTCAATGGTACATACTGGGAAGACTTTGTAGAGCCCACTCCAGGGGCACCGTGTGAAACTCTTCTTCTTGAAGGTGCGAATTCTCCTAAATAATGTCCCACCATCTCAGGAGTAATCTCTATAGGAACAAATTCCTTACCATTGTAGATTCCTATAGTAACTCCGAGCATCTCGGGGAGTATTACCATATCACGGCAGTGTGTTTTTACAGTATATTTGTTTCCAGTTTCCATTTCTTTTCTTGATTCTCGTATATTCTTAAGTAATTTTTTCTGTCTTACGGGAAGTCCTCTCTTAAGAGATCTCCTCTGTCTTGATGGCAAGAGTTCAATCAACTTGTCCATAGACATTTTTCCCATTTGATCAACAGTAAAACCCATGAAACTAAATTCTTTTTTAGCCAAGTTTAACGCCTCCTACCAGTTCTTTTTGCTGCTATGTGTCCAACTTTTCTACCTGGCGGTGCATTTCTTGAACAAGTTGTACCTTTACCCGGATGCTTGTGATTTCCCCCACCGAATGGGTGATCGTTGTGGTTCATTGCAATTCCTCTTACCTTTGGGTATATTGTGGCTTTACTTCTAAGCTTGTGGAAGTGCTTTCCTGCTTTTACCAAAGGCTTTTCTTTTCTTCCTCCGCCAGCTACTACTCCGATTGTACACCTGCATTCTGAATTCAAAGTCTTCATTACGCCTGAAGGAAGCTGTATTACTGTTTTCATACTATCATGAGCTATTAATGTAGCATAAGTCCCTGACGACCTGACAAATTTGCCCCCGTCCCCAGGTCTTGATTCTATATTATAAATATAAGTTCCCTCTGGGATATTCTTCAAAGGAAGTGTATTCCCAATTTCAACTTCGGCCATTGTTCCTGTTGCTATACTACTGCCTACTCGGATTCCTTCTGGTACAAGAAATAATTCTTGCTCTTTATTATCAAAAAGAATCGTTGCTACTGGTGAAGTTCTAGCAGGATCATTGAATAGTTCTCTAACAACACCGCGTGTTACTCCGTCTCTCTCTACGTTATCATAGCTTCTGTGTCTAACTTTTCCATTGTATCTATGTGAAGGAGCCTTGTATGTATGTGTTCCTCTTCCTCTTCTCTGTGAAATAATTCTTTTACCCAATCATATCACCTTAAAATACACCTATTTTTGTTGCGACTTCGTCAGCAGGATACTCTTCTTTTAGTTTAACGTATGCCTTTTTCTTCCCAGTAGACAAAACAGTCGTGCTTACTTTTTCTACTTCAACTTCGTATAGTTCTTCTACGGCGTTGTATATATCCTGTTTATTGCTGCCCATGGTAACAATAAAGGTTAATATATTGTCCCTTTCCATGGTAGCTACAGTCTTTTCTGTAATAAGTGGATGGACAATCACGTCATGCGGATTTTTCACTTGAACACCTCACTTTTAGAAAGATACTTTATTGCATCTTCGGTCCATATTGTGAGCCTTCCTGCATGCGTACCTGGAGCAAGATGTTCAGCACTTAGCTTATCGACCATTACAATATCCACACCAGGGTGATTTCTTGCAGCCTTCATTATGCCTGCGTCCTTTCCAATAACTATTAAAGGGCCTATTTTATTTTTATATTTCCTTCCTCTCATCTTTCCTCTTCCAGCCCTTATTGTTCTAGATTTTGATCTGATTATGTCATCCCAGACCCCAAGGCTCTTGAATATCTCTCTTGTATCCTTTGTCTTTTTTACTGTTTGAATCTTATTCTCAACAATTATCGGGAATTCAACATTATCTAAAAATCTGTGACCTCTTGACATCACCATTTCCTTGTTAGCTGTTATTGATATAGCTGATTTTATTGCTACAGTTCTTTCTTTATTGTTTATCTTCTCACTGATAACTTTCCAAGGTTTTGGTGGATGAGCTACAAATCCCCCTACAACATGAGGTGCAAATGCAGCCCTTCTTGGGCCAGATTTCATTCTAGGTACTCTTGATATCCCAAGATTTTTTCTTCTTGGATGTGCAGATGTCATTCTTCCGGCAATTGGACTTACTCCCCACGGTTGAATTCTATGAGTTATAGAAGCCAATACTGCCCTCTTGATTAAATCAGGTCTGTACTCATAAGAAAACACTGAGGGAAGGTCTATTGCTTTCAACTTCTCTCCAGTTATTGAATATACATTAGATTTCATTGTTTATGCCTCCCCTGCAGAAGCTTTGTAGAGGTAGGTAATATCTGGTACCCCTCCAGTTCTTCTTACTGGTACCCTTACAGATTTTCTAAGCCTTAATATTCTCTTAGTGGATCCTCCTACGCTACCTTTAAGCATAGTATAGTCGGATGTTAATAATCCATAATTCTTAAATCCTTCTTTTGGAGTAATATTGAGATCTTTTGGATTTGTTATTCTAAATATTCTTTTGTTGAGTTCTGTTCTCGTGTGGAATCCCATCTGTCCAGCAAATGGCACAGTCCACATAACTTTTGGTGGATGCCATGGACCGATTGACCCTACGTGCCTTCTAGCATCATTGGATTTTCTAGTCTGTATTTTTACTCCCCATCTTCTTACTACGCCCTGGAATCCCTTTCCTTTTGTAACCGAAATAACATCAACGAATTCTCCTTCGTCTAGGACATCTTTTACCTTTAGTTCTTTTCCAAAAACACCCTTTAGGTACTCCAACTTGGCGTTAACATCTGCTCCGCCAATCCCGCTTTCCATGACCTCTGGTTTCTTTTTTAGATTAATGAGCTTTGGTTGAGTGCAAACAATAGCTCTTAAATCATCTACCTTTCCATCTTCTATAAGAGACTGGATTTTAGCAAGGTCTTTTACAG
>DUKX01000089.1 GCA_013329085.1 Methanofastidiosum sp.
TCTCATAAAACAATGAAATTTATCGGTTCTGAGGGAGAAGTTTTTGCTCAGAAGATTAAAGTTATTTCCTATGATATTGAAAAGAATAATGTAGAAATTGGCGAAGAAAAAGAAACTATCGGAGTCGGGGTAAGAGTAGTAGATGGAAAAAAGCAGGGATTCTCTTTTACAAATAATATAAATGGTTTGGAAGAATGTGTTAAGACGGCATACAAAGTTCTAAAAGTATCAAGAGCAAGAGAAGATTTTGTTAGCCTGCCCACTCCAAAAAAAATAAAGAATAGAGATTTGGTGGACAAATCATTGTATTCAATAAATTCTGAGGATTTAATGAAATTCTCAATGGACATGATTAAAGGCTGTGAAGAAAAAGAGGGGACCCCATCTTCTGGAAGCACAAATCTTACTTTTCATGAAGAGTCTATTTCAACATCAACTGGTATCTCGTTAAGTCAAAAATATGCAACTCTTTTTGGGTACATATCAGCTATTTACAAGACTGTGGATGTATCTACAGGCTTTGATTATAATATTATGCGAAAAAAATTTGATTTTACTCCAATTGGAGAAAAGGCGGCGTTTAAAGCTAAAGAAACTAGTAATGCAAAAAAAATCCAATCTATTTATTGTGACGTCATTTTGGAACCTGAGGCAGTTTCTTCATTGCTTTCTAATACGTTTATATCTCATCTTTTTGCAGAAAGTGTTGATAAAAATAGAAGCTTTCTAAAAGGAAAAATTGGGGAGAAAATAACAAATCTTACAATGATAGATGATGGCACTATTGATTATGGTGTCGCTTCTGCAAATTTTGACGGGGATGGTAATCCCACAAAAAGAAATGTAGTTTTAGAGAAGGGCGTATTGAAAGGATTTCTTTATGACGACTTTTATGGAAAAAAGTTTGGAATTGAATCTACTGGAAATTCAGAAAGAGATTATAAATCTCTCCCCTCCATTGGTACTACTAACTTCATTATTGAAGGCGAGAAAATAGAAGGTATAAAAGAAGGATTTATTGTTAATGAATTGAGAGGAGCCCATACAGCAAATCCAATTTCTGGAGATTTTTCTGTTGAAATTTCTAGTGGCTTTTACATAAAAAATGGTGAGAAAGTTAACCCAATTAAACATGGAATGATAGCAGGAAATGTATTTGAGTTTTTGAGTAAAGTTAAAGGAATATATGGAGAAGTTAAGAATACCGGGGGTATGACAACCTCTTCGATTGTTTCAGAAGCTAAGGTGGTAGGATGATAGCAGTTGTAGGTATGCCAGGTTCAGGAAAAAGTGAATTTGTTAATATAGCTCTAAGCTTTGGATACAGATTCATATCCATGGGGGATATTGTAAGAGAAGAAACTGTGAAAAGAGGGTATCCCCTTGAAGAAAGTGGGAAAGTTGCACAGATGCTTAGAGATAAAGAAGGGCTTGATATAATAGCCATTTTGACTTTAGAGAGAATTAGTGAGACTCAGGACGGAAAGTTTTTAATCGAGGGGATACGAGGTATAAAAGAAATTGAGCGGTTCAGGAAAGAAATTGATTTTTTCCTAGTTGGCATACATACTTCACCACGTATAAGATTTGAAAGATTAAAAAATAGAGGAAGAGTAGATGATCCAAAAAACTTTGAAGATTTTTATAAAAGGGATTTAAGGGAACTATCTTGGGGATTAGGTGAGGCTTTTGCGTTATCTGATGTCATAATAGATAATAATGGCACCTTCCAAGATTTTAGGGCTAATATTGATAAGGTGGCTAAAAAATATGAGCTTTAAAGTAAAAGTTTTTGCAGACGTAAAATCAACTGAAAATCCTGAAAAAGTAAAAAAATCAATAATTAATATTTTCCCGGATATCGAAATCGAAGAAAAAGACAACGAAATAATTGGCTACGCNNCTAAAAGAAGGTACTCAAGGGACAAAAATTTCTTTTTCAATGAATAAACAGGCTGCATTTGCAGGTAGGGTAAATCTATCCAGGGTATCGCCTCTAGGGCCAATTAAAGTAAAGATCTATGTAGAAAATCCTTACGATTTTATTGATAGAATAGTTCCTAAAACAATCTAATTCTAATGATTTTTTTTAGATTATCTTTTATTATTCCATTCTTTTGTTTCATATTTTTCTTTTGATAATTTTCTTGCAATACTTAATTCCTCTTTAGAAACTTTTTCTTCTTTTGATTCTCCATAAATCTCTTCAAATCCGTCCTTTAAATTTTTAATTAGTTCTTGTTTTCCAAAATTATATCCTTCGTTAGCCAACGTTGTAACCCTTTTTTTTATTTCTATTTTTTTATCCGATATTCTAAGAATTCTTTCCATCGATTCTATATTAGTATTATACATTAAAGTTCCATGTTGTAAAATAACACCAAGTTTTCTTGTTTGGGCAGACCCGGAAAGTTTTCTTGAATTTAACACGAGATCATTAAGAGGTTTAAACTCCACATTAATATTGAGTTTTTTTAGTCCTTTAATAATTCCCCCATATAAGTACTCAAAGGAATCTAAAATATTCTCGGGGGCATTTTTTTCACACATCACTACTGAATAAGTAATTTCACCCGAACAATCGTGAAAAACATTTCCCCCTCCAGTTATTCTCCTTACATAATCAATATTGTTCCTATTGCAGTAATCTATGTCAATTGAAGATTTAAGACTCTGGAAATATCCAATAGAAACACATGAAGGAGAAAATGAATAAAATCTAAATGTGTCTGGTATTATATCCTTGGCCCTTAATAAAAGCAAAGACTCGTCAAGGCCCATTGAAAGATATCCATTTTCTTCTCTATAAGGTAAATATCGCACAGATGAAATACTATCGAAAAGTATTTATAGGTTTACGTAATCTTCATATTTGGGAAGGGAAATGGAGGAAAAATTTAGAATCCTCTCATATTTTTTCACCTCTAGTGCTAGATTTCCCTTCCCTCGTTAAGGGCTTTAGGAGGCATCTTATGTATCAAAGAATTTTAAAACTACTTGAGAATGAAGAATCTCCTCTTTCCGCAGAGACTATCAGTGAAAAAACAAAAGAAAGTCTAATGAAAACAAAATCTCTTTTGTTGAGATTACAGGAAGAAGGGAAAGTTGAAAGTACAAAAAAAGATGAGATTATAGTTTGGCAAATAAAGAAAAAGGATGATGTTGAAAAGAAATTTGAAAAGATGGGAAGATAATGCCTTTTTCTCACCCCTTTATCAAAGGGGAGATTTCACCTAGAGCCTATCAAGAAACTATTTTTGTAAAAAGTAAAGATAAAAATACTTTGGTAATCTTACCGACAGGACTTGGTAAGACCTATATAGGAATATTACTTGCAGCATATACTCTAAACTCCCTAGAGAAAAAAGTTTTAGTTCTAGCGCCAACTAAACCACTGGCTGAGCAGCATTTAAAATCATTTTCAGATGCTTTAAATATTGAAAAAGAAAGTTTTTCTCTTCTAACTGGAACAGTACCGCCTTCTAAAAGAGATGAACTGTACAAGAAATCTTTAGTTATAATAGCAACGCCTCAAGTAATAGAGAATGATCTATTAGGCGGAAAGATAAATCTAGGGGATTTTGGCCTTATTATTTTTGATGAAGCCCATCGTGCAACAGGGGATTATGCCTATACATTCATTGCAGAAAAAGCAATTTCAAAAAATATACGAATAATGGGATTAACTGCTTCACCTGCTTCTGATAAAGAAAAGATGAATAATATTATCCAAAATCTTGGAATAGAAAATATAGAAATCAGGAATGAAAATTCGCCCGATGTAAAGCCTTATGTCCAGAATATAGACATCTCCTGGATTACTGTAAAACTTCCTGATGAATTTTTAGAAATTAAAAAGTTACTTGAGATGTTACTAAAAAAAGAGATTACAATCCTAAAAGATCTAGGATTTGTTTCTTCACAAGATGTTACAAAAAAAGAATTATTAAGTACTGTTCTAAAAATTAACAACAAAATTAAGGAAGCCCCAATACATGAAAAATCAATTTATTATGGAGCTCTCAAATCTCAAGCAAAGGCGCTAAAAATTCATCATGCGCTAGAATTATTGGAAACTCAAGGGATATCCCCATTAATATCCTATTTTAAAAGAATGAGAGATAGTAAAAGCCGTTCTTCATTAGAGTTACTTTCTGAAAAAACTGTAATGAAGATAATAACAATGGCCGATAATCTAAAGCAACAAGGAATAGAACATCCAAAACTTTCAAAATTATATGAACTTGTTATAAAAGAAGTTAGTAATAGAAAAAATCTAATTATTTTCTCCCACTACAGGGATACCACGATGAGAATCGTAAATGAGTTGGAGAAATTCGAAAATATAAAGGTTGAGAGATTTGTTGGCCAAGCTTCAAAAAGGGGCGATGAAGGACTATCCCAGAAAAAACAAAAGGAGATAATTGAAAGATTCAGATCGGGAGAGTTTAACGTCCTTGTTGCCACCTCAGTTGCAGAAGAGGGACTTGATATACCCGAAGTAGATATGGTAATATTGTTTGAACCTGTACCTTCAGAAATAAGATCAATTCAGAGAAGAGGTAGGACTGCCAGAAAAAAAAGTGGAGAAGTTGTAATCCTTATGGCAGAAAAGACTAGAGATGAAGGATATTATTGGGCAAGTAAGAAGAAAGAAAAGCAAATGAAACTTACTGTAATGGAATTAAAAAGGGATTTTAGGAAAAGTGATGAAATGATCATGGCAGAGAAAGGACAAAGTAAACTAAAAGATTTTGTGGATATGCCAGACATTATAGCAGACGATAGAGAGGACAAAAGGTTATTAAAAATCTTATCGGAAAAATCTAACATCAGGATAAATCGTTTAGACGTAGGAGACTATATACTTTCAAACAGGATTGGGATTGAACGAAAATCTTCTAATGATTTTATTGAATCACTTATCAAGGGAACTCTTTTTCCTCAAATTTTATCCCTGTCAAATACTTTTGAAGTACCGATGTTGATAGTAGAAGGGGAAGATGTCTATTCAATAAGAAATATGGATAAAAAATCTATTCGTGGTGCCATTATTTCGGCAATGGTTGATTTCAGAGTTAGAGTTATTTTTACCAAAAATCCAGAAGAAACTGTCAATTTTCTTGTGGATATCTCATTGAGGGAGCAAAAAGAAAAAGACAGGATCCCCACGATCAGGGGCGAGAAGAAAGTAATGAGTCTAAAAGAAAAACAGTTATTTATTGTTGAAGGTCTCCCAGAAGTTTCATCCGTGCTTTCCAGGAGATTATTGAGAAAGTTCGGCAGCATCTTTGGAGTTTTTAATGCTGATGAAATAGAACTTAAGGAAGTTGAAGGTGTCGGGGAAATTAAGGCCAAAAAAATAAGAGAGATTATAGACTCCAAATACGAAGATATATGATTTCTTTATTGCTAATCAATGATTAACCAAAAGATTTAAATATTAGAAAGCGATAATTTATATTAGCATTAATAGGTGATGAATTATGAGAGGAAAAAACGATGCCGAAGCAAGAAAATTCTTTAAACAGGCAAAAAGAATGAAAGATAGGGCAGAATCTAATATAAAAAAGAGAAATTTCGTTCTAGCGTCTATTGAAATAGATGTTGCTAACAGACTTCTTGAAGAAGGTAGCAAGTTTCTCTAAATTTTATTTTTAATTTTGATATAATCTTTTTAGATATTAATTTCTAATATAAGTGTAATAAATAATTCTTAAATCAATGCAGTAATTGTATACAATAGTCTTATATATAAATCATAGAAAAACTAAAACAATGTTATCCGGCGATATACTCGGCCTAATAATAGTCTATGGATATGTGGCCGTTTTACTATTTATTTCTGAAAAACTATTAAGCAAATATAAGGTATTCAGCCGAAAGTTTCTTCATATAATGGTTGGAAATGTACTGTTTGTATTGCCCATATTTGAAACTAGATTTGCAATGACTTTTCTAGCAGCTGCACCTTTTATACCTCTAACATTCTTAATGAGCCCCCACTCGCCACTAAAGATCAAAGATAAAATTTCCTCATCGGGCCATGGACTTGGATTGGTATACTATGCAATATCATGGACTGTCCTCGCATTTTTATTTTTCGATAAACCATGGATTATAGCTGTAGGTATAGCTGCAATGTCATATGGAGACGGGATGGCATCATTAATTGGAACTAGATTTGGAAAAAGAAAATATCATTTCTTTGGAGAAACTAAGAGCATTGAAGGATCAATAACAATGTATTTCACACTAGTTGCTGTTATGTGGATTGCATTAAAATACTATAATTACATATTTTCAAATGTTACTGTAGTGCCGATCAATTTTGTAATCCTATTATTTGTTCCACTTATTGCAACTTTATTTGAAGCTACCACACCCAAAGGCCTTGACAATTTAACTGCTTGTTTTTCTGCAACGATTCTTTATTACGTATTGACACTGGTGCTACAATGAGATTTATTATAATTGATGGATTAGATGGTGCTGGAAAGGACACTCATGCAAATTTAATTCGTAACAGATATCTAAAAAAAGGAGATAGCGTAATATTACGTTCCCATCCAGAAAATGACAATACTTTTGGAATAAAAGCAAAAAACTCACTTTTAGGCGAGGGAAAATTTAATTATATTAAAGCCTCTATGTATTACGCTTTTGATGTCATAAGGTCAGTAAGAAAGTATCATGGAAAAAGCGATACATTAATTGTTGTACGTTATCTGATGGGTGT
>DUKX01000010.1:0-4870 GCA_013329085.1 Methanofastidiosum sp.
TCGGCTCTCGGAGAGTTTAGATATTTCTCGCCTCTTTTTACATACATTATGAAAGCTCCATAAGCCTCTCCAAGTTTAGTTTCCTTTATGGTCTGGTCTTTTACTCTTGAATCTTTGTCTATTTTTACACTGATAAATTCTGTGTTTAGATCTCCCTCTTCAGTCATAGAATCCATGAAATCAATGATATAAGGTCTTGTTAGAGATTCTGCCATTATCCTGGCCCCTATATCGTCAGGCATTATTACTCTATTGGCCCCTATACGATATAGTTTTTCTTTTACTTTATCGGAAGATCCCCTAGCAACGATGTGTAAATTTGGATTTAAGGACCTAGCAGTTATCACAATGTAAACATTTTCGGCATCGTCTAGTATGGATGTTACAAGGCCTTTTGCATTAGTTATCCCTGCTTCTGTTAATATTTTTTCATCTGTTGCGTCTCCTTCAATATATGGTATATTTGTAAGTTTAATTTTCTCGCATGTTTGCTTATTCTTTTCTATCACAACAATATCAAATTTTTTTGTTTCTTGTAATCTTTTAGCTATTCTTTCACCAACATTTCCATAGCCACAAATAATATAGTGATTCTTCAATTTTTTCAACGATGCCTCCATTTTTCGCCCTCCATAAATATTTTTTAATTCTCCTTCAACTATAAAATTAACAATAAATGTTAGTGTATATAATACAATTCCAATCCCACCAAACATGATAAAGAGGCTAAAAATTTTACCCACGTTAGATTGAGGGTGAATGTCTCCATACCCCACTGTTGTAATTGTTGAACTTGTTAAATATAGCGAATCTATAAAGGATAATTTTTCTACAAAGTGAAATCCCAGAGTCCCAACAGTGATTAATAGTATTGGGCCAGTTATAAAAAATGCGAATTTTTTATTCATGTAGCCAATTGTAACTTCATATATTTATATTTTTATGGATGACAAATTATTCACTTATCCTAAAAATGGATATTCTAGGATCGTATAAAGCATAAGTTTTTTAATCCGAAAATGCAGTTACATAATATGCCTAGAGCTAGAAAAAAAAGATGCATTTATGTTGATACAAATGCACGTTATTTTAAACCAAGAGGAGTGCCACTTGGAAATCTTGATATTATAAGACTTACATTTGAAGAGCTAGAAGCTATTAGGCTTAAAGACTTAGCTGGTATGGAGCAGACAGAGGCTTGTGAAAAAATGGGAGTTTCGCAACCAACATTCCATAGAATATTAAAAGAAGCAAGAAATAAAGTTTCTGACGCTCTTGTTAACTCTAAAGCTATAGAGATTTTCGGTGGAGATTATGAAATGGGCAATAATCAGTTTAGATGCCTAAATTGTGGACATTTCTGGGAAATTAAGAATATTTCAGAAGAAGATGAGATAAAATGCCCAGAATGTAACGGAACTAATGTAAAAAATATCAATAGTTGTAATCAGCACTGTGAATGAATATATCATAAAATATATTAATTCAATAATAATCTCTAACGGGTAATAATATGAAAATCGCAATACCAACGGATTCAATGGGGGGACTATCGGATATTGTTTTTAATCATTTTGGAATGGCCCCTACATATACAGTTGTCGAAATAATTGAAAACAAAATTGGGAAAGTAGAGGTAATAGATAATACTAGCGACCATTTTGGTGGTTCTGAAAGTCCAGTGGATTTACTTGTAAAAAAGAACGTTGGAATTGTAATTTGTTCAAACCTAGGCCCTCGTGCTATGGAAGTTCTAACTTGCCAAGGATTTGATCTCTTCTTCACAAAAAGAGAAAAAGTTCAAGAGGTTGTTGATAAATTTATTAGAGGAGAATTGGAAAGGCTTTCTGGCGAAAAAACATCCTGTAGTTCCACTCAATAATTAATCTAGTTTGTAATTCTTTATCTTTTTAATCCAATAGTTTGAATAAATAGCCCCAATGGGATTGTGAGCTAGTACTCTATCTTTTACAATAAGTACTGTAGTTGGTGCTTTTGAATATTTGATAAACAAGGAATCGTGCCCTACACAAAGTCCTACAACAATGTTAAACTCTGTTTTCTCATTTTCTAGTAATTTAGCCTGGCCTATGGGATTGCATGAAGATTCACTTAGTTTTCCAGATAAAGTTTTAGTAACCCCAAAATCTCCCTTTCCGATTCCACAAGTTTTACATATAGCAAGAGAAACTTCAAATCCCTTCTCTTGGAGTAAATCCGTAAGAACTTGTGATTCATTTTTCAATCCGACACATGAAGCAATACCAAGTTTTTTGTAGTTCATTCTTTTAGAGAATTCAATTAATTCAAGAACTCTTGGAAGTTTCATATATGCATCTACTTCAAGTTCTGTTGAAGTTATATAAAAATTAAGATTCTCTTCTTTTCTTACTTCATTTTCAGCGTAATCTTTTATCTCCTTTTCGTAACAGTTGATTCCTTCCATGCAGAAGGAGTCTTCACAATCATTGCATCTCATAATATATTTAAAAAAAGATAATTTAAAAAGTTACTTATTTTATGCCAGTTATTATGTCTGTCTTAAAATCAAATAAAGTCATTTTTTGATTTTTATCTTTTAATGTCATTATGTTATCGTTTGTAACTTTACCAATGATTCTAGCTTCGATTTTTTGCTTTTTGAAAAGAGATAATATTTTGTCAGTGTTTTCAGGCGATGAAGTTAAAGTGAATCCATACCCTGGATATATCTTTAGCCAATCTATAAAGTCCATATTGTCTGGCCTTTGTATCTCATCAACATCAATTACTGCGCCTTTTCTGGATGTTTCAAGTAACATTCCGATTGTTCCTAAAATGCCTGGATTTGAAATATCCTTGGCTGCAAATGAAAGCTCTTTCTCAGCTATTTCGTTCATTATGCCCAACTTTGAAAGACACTCTTCAGAGGATTTGTTAAGTGTGGTATCCCAATTAAGATAGTTGTTGTAACGCCGTCCGTCCATATCCATTGCCAAGATTATGTCTTCTCCTTCTTTTGCAGAAAAACTTGAAAGTATTTTTGAAGCGTTACCCATTATAGAAACAGATACAGTTGTAGAATCAGTATCGGGGTGAAGGTGTCCACCCACCATTGGAACTTTAAATTTTTCACATCCTGTTTTAATCCCTTCAAGTAAATCTTTACAGTTATCGGTCTTTTTTAAAGACATTATGTTGACCATAGCAATAGGTTTACCCCCCATTGCATAGATATCATTTACATTGACAAGTACTGCACAATATCCTGCCCAAAAAAGATCCTTTAAGAGATTTGCCCAAATCCCATCTGCTGCAAGAAGTAGATAATTGCAATCTCCTTTTAAAACAGCGGCGTCGTCGCCAAAATCAATAATAGTATTTCCATAATTAGAAAAGGGTTTGAATTGGGTAATTAGGTGTTTAATTGGATTTTTTCTTTTAACACCCTCATAATTTCTGATTTCCTGAACAATTCTGTTTAGGTCTGTCATACTTTTCAACATGCGGTTAATGACTAAGGTATTTATAAAAGTTTTTATTTCAATATGCTTTCCATAAATTTTCTAATCTCGGTGGGAGTAGAAGATTCGAGACCATAGATTTCAGAGAATTTGGACGTTGTCTTCAAAATCTTTGTTTTACCACAAGGTTCAGCATCTAAAAGACCTGCTTCAACTAAGACTTTTACATGCTCGTAGCATTGACTTCCCCTATATTTGACTAAGTCTGATTTTTTTAAGGGCTGTTTATATGCTATAATGGCTAAAGTTTTCAGGACTGCACCTCTTATTTCGGACTTTGGAGCAAAATCAGCAGTTAATAAAGAATATTCATTTTTCACTTGCATAGTATATCTGTCCTCCACAGCCCTAACTACTTCAAGCGAACTTTCCCTCTCACGGTAGTCTTTAGAAAGATTTTCTATCAAACCTTCTACGTATTCCCTGTCTTTCATACCCAGTTTTTTTAGCAACTTGGAAATTGGAACAGGTTCTCCCGAAATGAAAAGAATTGCTTCAATAGAAGCCTTGTCCTTTGCTATATCCATATACTCCATATTATTGCTTATATTTAAATGGTTTGCAGGTTTATTACCAGAATAATTCAAAAATAGCAAGTATAAGAAACTTTTTTAATACCCAAAACTTTGTTTAATTAGGTGTATAGATGGATTTAGAAGAAATTTCTCATAAAACAATGAAATTTATCGATTCAGAAGGGGAAGTTTTTGCTCAGAAAATTAAAGTTATTTCCTATGATATTGAAAAAAATAATGTAGAAATTGGCGAAGAAAAAGAAACCATAGGAGTCGGTGTAAGGATAGTAGATGGAAAAAAGCAAGGATTTTCTTTTACAAATAATATAAATGGTTTGGAAGAATGTGTTAAGACTGCATATAAAGTTCTTAAAGTATCAAGAGCAAGAGAAGATTTTGTTAGCCTGCCAACTCCAAAAAAAATAAAGAATAGAGATTTGGTGGATAAATCATTGTATTCAATAAATTCTGAGGATTTAATGAAATACTCAATGGATATGATTAAAGGCTGTGAAGAAAAAGAGGGGACCCCATCTTCTGGAAGCACAAATCTTACTTTTCATGAAGAATCTATTTCAACATCAACTGGTATCTCTTTAAGTCAAAAATATGCAACTCTTTTTGGGTACATATCTGCTATTTACAAGACCGATGATGTGTCTACAGGTTTTGATTATAATATTATGCGAAAAAAATTTGATTTTACTCCAATTGGAGAAAAGGCAGCTTTTAAAGCTAAAGAAACTAGTAATGCAAAAAAAATCCAATCGATTTATTGTGATGTCATTTTGGAACCTGAAGCAGTTTCTTCATTGCTTTCTAATACTTTTATATCTCATCTTTTTGCAGAAA
>DUKX01000010.1:4907-5331 GCA_013329085.1 Methanofastidiosum sp.
AAAGGATTTCTTTATGACGACTTTTATGGAAAAAAGTTTGGAGTTGAATCTACTGGAAATTCCGAAAGAGATTATAAATCTCTCCCCTCAATTGGTACTACTAACTTCATTATAGAAGGTGAGAAAATAGAAGGCATAAAAGAAGGATTTATTGTTAATGAATTGAGAGGGGCCCATACAGCAAATCCAATTTCTGGAGATTTTTCTGTTGAAATTTCTAGTGGTTTTTTCATAAAAAATGGTGAGAAAGTTCACCCAATTAAACATGGAATGATCGCAGGAAATGTATTTGAGTTTTTGAGTAAAGTTAAAGGAGTATATGGGGAGATTAAGAATACCGGTGGTATGATAACACCTTCGATTATTTCAGAAGCTAAGGTGGTAGGATGATAGCAGTTGTAGGTATGCCAGGTTCAGGAAAAAG
>DUKX01000119.1 GCA_013329085.1 Methanofastidiosum sp.
GAGATATTGGAAATAATCAAAGGAAAAGGAAATTCACTCAAAAATGGAAATCATTTTAATTTTCTTACTGAAGAAAATATTATTTTGATAGATAAATAGAATATTTTTATTATATATTTGAAATCATAAGTTTTATAAGTTATAAAGGCGTAGAAGTATAGGGGGGGTATAGTTATGGACCTCGTTATTAAGAATGGAACGATAGTTACTGCAACAGATATGTATGAAGCAGATATAGGTATTGAAGGCGAAAAGATTGTCGCCATTGGCAAGGGGCTTTCAGGCTCCAAGGAAATTGACGCAAATGGGATGATGGTATTCCCTGGATTTATAGATGTGCACACACATATTGAAATGCCATTTATGGGTACATATTCTTCTGACACATGGGAGACTGGGACAAGGGCAGCCGCCTTTGGCGGGACAACTTGTGTTGTTGACTTTATTATTCAATCAAAGGGAGGATCCCTACAAGCTGCGCTTGATGAATGGAACAAAAGAGCAACTGGCAACGCTTACATTGATTATGGATTCCACATGGGCATGACCGATATAAACGATGATACGCTAAAAGAAATGGAAACCATGATCCTAGAAGAGGGCATCCCAAGTTTCAAACTATTCTTTGCTTACAAAGGGTCGCTAATGGCAGAAGACGATGGATTCTACAAGGCACTTGAAAAGGCAGGCGAGTTTGGTGGGCTTATAATGCTTCACGCTGAAAACGGCCATATAATTGACCTTTTCACAAAGAGGTTATTGGCTGAAAAAAAGACTGAGCCAATGTACCATGCAGTCTCAAGACCATCAATTCTTGAAGGCGAAGCTTGCCAGAGGGCAATCGCTCTTGCAGATTTGGCAGAGGCACCGCTTTACATAGTACATAATTCATGTCTAGAGGCAGTAGAAGCCATTCATGAGGGAAGAGAGAGAGGGCTTCCAATTTATGGGGAGACATGCCCCCAGTACCTTACTCTTGATGAAGAAAGATATACCGAACCTGACTTTAACGGTGCGAAGTACGTAATGTCGCCGCCGTTGAGATCGGAGTTTGACCAGGACGCACTCTGGTTTGCAATTGAGAGGGGAGACCTTCAGGTAATATCAACAGACCACTGCCCATTCTTCTTCAAAGGCCAGAAGGAAATGGGAAAAGATAACTTTGCCAAGATACCAAATGGCGCACCGGGGATTGAAACAAGAATGGCAGTTATGTACACTGCAGGGGTCCTTGAAGACTGGATTACTTTAAACAAGTTTGTGGAACTGAATTCAACAAATCCTGCAAAAATGTTTGGGCTATTCCCTCAAAAGGGAACAATAGCAGTTGGATCAGATGCAGACATAGTTGTCTTCGATCCGGAAAAAGAAGTCACTCTATCTGCCAAAAATCTTCACCAGAATACTGACTACACCCCGTGGGAGGGGATGATTGTAAAGGGCTACCCTGTGACGGTACTCTCAAGAGGAAAAATAGTAATTGAAGATGGAAAACTCGCAGGCGAAAAAGGATGGGGTAAATTCATAAAGAGAGATAGATTCTACCCCTTGTAAAATAACTAATATTTATTTTATTTTTAAAATACCGATTTTTCATTGGATATTAGACTAATTAATTAAATGCTATTAAACTATTTTCTGCATATTCCAATTTATAATCGAAAGTTATATAAATCTCTAAACAAATTAAGTAACTGTGCCTATTAAAATATAGGAGGCCTTTTATGGAAGATTTTGCACAGATGGAAAAAGAATATGTCATGAGGTCTTGGTCATGCCAAGCTGATGTCAAAGTTAACATGATAGAGAAGGCTGATGGAATCTACTTTTGGGATAAATCAGGTAAAAAATATTCAGACTTCTCTTCCCAGCTTTTGAGCACAAGCTGCGGTCACAATGTGAAAGAAATAAATGATGGGATTATAGAGCAGCTTAATAAGTTTGCCTATATCGGTCCGGGACTAGGAAGTGATGCTAGAGCAAAATTAGGAAAGATGGTAGCGGACATAGCAGGTCCAAATTTTAAGAAAACATTCTTTTCTTCAAGCGGTACCGAAGCAAATGAAGCTGCAGTAAAAGCTGCAAAATGGTTCACAGGGAAATATAAAATAATCTCCCGTTACCAGTCTTATCACGGCGCAACTGGTATTGCCATGATGCTTACAGGGGATCCAAGAAGATATCCAAACGAGCCAGGTTACCCCGGTGTATTACATGGCCCCGACTGTTACTGCTACAGGTGTCCATTCAAGATGGAATACCCAAGCTGTGACATAATGTGTGCCAGATATATTGGGGATATGATAAGGTATGAGGCAAAGGAAACAGTTGCCGCTGTAATAGCTGAGCCTATTGTAGGATCAAACGGTATCATCCCTCCAGTTAAAGAATACTTCCCTATGTTGAGGGAGATTTGTGACGAATACAATGTCGTATTGATTGCAGATGAAGTCATGACTGGATTTGGTAGAACCGGGAAATGGTTTGCTAGCGAGCATTACAAGTTCCAGCCTGACATAATTACATCCGCCAAGAACTTATCTGCAACTTATGTTCCGCTTGGAGGAACAACTTACTCAAAGAAGATTTCTGACTACTTTGAAGACCACTGGTTTGTCGAGGGCCACACATATGCAGGCCACCCACTTGCATGTGCCGCAGGAGTTGCAACAATAAATTACATGAAGAAAAACAAATTAGTTGAAAACGCCGCTAAGATGGAAAAGGTAATGGAAAAGAGATTGAACGAGATAAAGGCAAATCACAAGTCAGTAGGAGATGTCAGAGGTAAGGGGCTTTTTTGGGGAATAGAATTAATCAAGAATACAAAGACAAAGGAGCAGGCAGGAACAAGGGAAGAAAAGTTCATGAGAGGCCATGCACCAATACCAGCCAAAGTCACAGGCGAATGCATGAAGAACGGGGTCTTCTTCATACAAATGGTTTCAACACTTCTATTTGCACCCCCACTTTCAATCAATGAGCAGCAGATAAACGATGCACTTGATGTTGTTGACAAAGCACTTGAGATTTCTGACAAGGAAGTAGTCAAATAAAATATTTTTATTTTTTATCTTATTTCTTTTTATAAAGCCAAATTTTATATATGGCCCCTCTAGATTAACTAACATGCAAAAATATGCTCTTCTCATCATTAACACGCTTAATGAGTATATCTATGGGGATGTAAAATGCGAAGCCCCCACGGAGATTATAGGGCCAATTAGAGAGATCTCTTCTCTTTTTAGAGAAAACGGCTTTCCCGTGATATACCTATATGATTTTGAAACTAAAAATGATTGTGAAGAGAAAATAATAGATGATCTTGCCCCAAAAGAAGGGGACTTCATCATAAAGAAAAGGAAGTATAGTGGTTTTTACGGAACAGAGCTTGATGAGACCTTAGAGAAGAAAAATATAAAGAATCTTGTGTTCTCTGGGCTTCAAACATCCCTTTCTGTAAGGCATACCGCAGCAGACGCATATTATAGAGATTACAACTGTATCATGCTGACAAACGCATGTTGCGATGTTAAAAAGGACCTTCACCTGAAATCTATACTATACATAAGAGATTTCTATGGTGCAAGTGCCGTATCCACTATGAATTTTCCACGTCTTTATTTATCAGAGGAGGGAATTTAATGGATGTAGGAGTTATTGGAAAACCAAATGTAGGAAAATCAACTTTTTTTAATGCAGTCACACTAGGGGGGGCAGAAATTGCAAATTATCCTTTCACAACAATTGACTCTAATATAGGGGCAGCTTACGTTACATATAAATGCCCCTGCAAGGAGCTTGATATTAAGTGCTCGCCTCAGAATTCAAAGTGCATCGACGGAACAAGACTTGTACCTTTGAAGATAATTGATGTGGCAGGTCTTGTAAAAGGTGCACATACTGGCAGGGGTCTTGGGAACAAATTCTTAAATGACCTCTCGAGGGCTGAGACCTTGATTCACATAGTTGATGCTTCAGGCTCAACTGATATCGAAGGAAATCCAGTTCCCATAGGGACACACAACCCCATAGAAGATATAGAATTCTTGGAAGAAGAGATCAACTTATGGTTTTTTGGGATACTAAATGACAATTGGTTTAGGTTTGCAAGAAAGGTATGCTCGGGGCATCATGATTTCTGCAAGATAGTGGCTGAGCAGTTTACCGGGATAGGTATAACTGAGGGTAATGTCATCATGTCAATGAGGGAGACCGGTCTTGACCCAGAAAAATGCATACACTGGAAGGACGAAGAGCTATTGATCTTTGCCAAATCTCTAAGAAAGATATCAAAGCCAATAACGATTGTTTTAAACAAGACAGATATAGCGCCACCAGAGAATATCAAAGCATTGAAGGACAAGCTGGGGGATGTCTTTACAGTAAGTGCTGAGGCGGAGCTTGTCTTAAGAAAAGCAACGAGCGCTGGATTAGTCAAATATGTACCTTCTGAGTCATCTTTTGAAATAACTGGGAATCTAAACGACAAGCAGAAAGAAGCACTAAACAGGATCAAAAACTTCATGGACAAAAATGATGGTACAGGCGTCCAGAAGACCATAAATCAGGTAGTCTTCAACATATTGAATAAAATAGTGGTCTACCCTGTGGAAGATGAGACCCACATGAAGGATGGAAAAGGCAATGTTTTGCCGGATGCTTTCCTTATGGACAAGGGCTCAACACCAAGAGATCTTGCATTTAGGGTCCATACCGATATTGGAAAGAACTTCCTTTATGCTGTTAACGCTAGAACAAAAAGAAGGATAAAAGACGACTACGAACTTCAAAATGGGGATATAATAAAGATAGTTTCAGCGGCGAGATAACCCTATATAAGTTCATCCAGAGGTACATCGATAAACTTGTTTAATTTTGGGAGCATGTGCCTTGTAGTCTTAGGGGGGTATAGATCTCCCCTTTTCGCTGTTTTCACAACCTCTTCCTTTGTTACCCTCTTTGGGACAAGGATGGCATCTGCTTTTTCTGAGTAGAGTAGCCAGTAGGCCTTTTTTAAGGTTTTTTCGTACCTGACAGTCATTCCATTTTTTTCTAGGATCTCTACTATCTTTCCAATATCCCCGTATATCACAGGGAACCACTGGCCAAGTTTTATCTCAGGATCGTTATAGTCCACAAGGAGGCATGGCACCTTTTTGCAGCCCAGTCTTTTTGCGGCTTCAAACCTGTGGTGGCCATCGAGGATTGTCATTGTATTTGCATCTACGATGATGGCAACAGAGAACTTCTTCTCCCTTTCCATCTTAATCAGTAATCTGTTTAGAACGCTAGGAACTATACGCTCATGCGTATTAAGTTTTTCAATCTCGATGAACTCTATCTCCATAATTAGATACTTGGATTAAAATCTTATATGTTTTTGTATGCGAAAAGAGACTGCCCAAAGGAAACGCCGCCATCACCACACGGGATGAGTTTATGTTCCACATACTTTAGACCCCTTAATTCAACTCTTTTTTTGATGGCGTCTGAAAATATCTTGTTGTAGGCAACCCCTCCCGAGAATGCTACCGGAAGGTGGTCCTGCTTTGCCTCTTCAATTGCGATATCAGAAAAGGCATCGGCCAGTGAAACATGGACTGTTTTTGCAAGATCTTCTCTTCTTTCTCTTTTTCTTAAATCAAATATTTTTTTTGCAAACTCTTCTACCAGTATGATGTTATCTTCAATTTCAATTGGTATATTGAGGTCTTTCCCCTTCCATGCGAGCGACTCTAGCTTCATAGCAGGTTCCCCTTCGTATGTCCTTTCAGAGCATGAAGAGAGCATCACTGAAAACATGTCAAGTAGTCTGCCGCAAGATGTTGAAAAAATCTTTTCATCGTTTGTAAGTTTTTTCAATGCATCAATTCCCTGTGATCCATATTTATAAGAGTTAGAGTAATCAGAAAGGTCTTCGTCTTTTAGAATTGATACAAGCACCCTTACTGGTTCTTTTGCAGCCTTGTCCCCTCCTAAAAGTGGGTATTCTTTCACATGGCCTATCCTTTCCTCATTTTTTTCTGTAACATGGAACACTTCTCCGCCCCAGGACTTTCCATCAAGGCCGTAGCCTGTCCCGTCACATACTACCGCAACACCCTCATCTAATTTATTTTCAGTCAAAACTGCCCTTGCGTGGGAGATGTGGTGCTGGATCTTTATGAGAGGTATTCCAGTTTCTATAGAATATCTCTCTGCAAGTTTTGTGGTCTCATACTGTGGGTGGAGGTCAGAGACTAAAAGTTCAATTTCTTCCATCTTCATGTTGAGAAGTGTCAGGAGTTTTTCTATTGCATCTTCAAAGAACTGGAGCGTATCTAAATGTGTGGTATTTCCTATGTGTTGAGATATAAATGCCTTCTTTTCCTTTGTTAAAGTGAATGCATTGTTAAGTTCTGCGCCGAAGGCTAATACCTTCTTGTTATGGGGTATACCGATTCCCTGCGGTACAAAGCCCCTTGATCTTCTAATAAACTTCCCATCACGAATAACAGAGTCATCGCACCTGTTATAGATCTTTAAGTTGTGGCAAAGGAAGTAGTCAACGTCAAGTGAGTCAAAGGCAAAACTATTCCTAGTTATCATTGGGTCTCCTGGCATATTGGCGGATGTCATTACAAAAAAATCAAGTGAGGTGTAATTAAACAGTAGAAAGTGAAGGGGTGAGTATGGGAGCATTATTCCCACGTTGTGAAGGCCTGGCGCAGCTTTTTCAAATGTCTTTGAATCCTTTTTTTCTAAGACTACTATGGGCCTCTCATGTGATAATATAGCTTTCTTTTCATCATCGCTCATGTAGCAGACATTTCCTATAGCCTCTACGTCCCTCCCAAGGATTGCAAAAGGCTGGTAGGGCCTTCCAAGCCTCCTCCTAAGTTCTGTCACCGCCTCTTCGTTTGAGGCGTCGCATCCGATGTGGTATCCTCCAAGACCTTTCACGGCGATAATCTTCCCATTTTCGAATAACTTTGCTGCAGTTTCAATAGGATTTCCTAGTTTTTTTCTAGACCTATCAAAAAGCGAATAATGAGGCCCGCATATGGGGCATGCCACAGGCTCTGCATGATACCTTCTATCAAGGACGTCTTTGTATTCTCTAAGACAGTCTGGGCAAAGATTGAACTGTCCCATTGTTGTCATTTGCCTATCGTAAGGTGTCTTTTTGATTATGGTAAACCTTGGGCCACAGTTTGTGCAGTTGATAAATGGATAAAGAAATCGTCTGTCAGTTTTTTGAAAAAGTTCCCTCTGACAGTCATCACAGACGCATATATCAGGTGGTATTATCGAGGCCGATCCAGAGCTCCCGCCTTTACTTTCTTTGATATAAAAAATATTTGGCTTAAAATTCTCATCTGACGATTTTTCAGATATATCTAGCCTGTCTATTTTAGCCAAAGGTGGCTTTTTTTGATCGAGATCATCAATAAAATCATTCACATTTTGAGAGGTTCCATCAATTACAATCTCTACGTATTCGCCTCTGTTTCTCACATAGCCCGTGACCTTGTTTTCAACAGCTATCCTGTAAACAAATGGCCTAAATCCCACCGCCTGGACGGTGCCATAGACCATTATACGTTTCATGAACTCTGCAATAGCCTAGTTTATATAAAATTTGTTATCGATATAGAACTTTTTAACTAAAAAATGTATACCAAACGCTTATAAACGTCCAATTTCAAATATCTTTAAGGTGAAATTAATTAACTTATCAATAACTTCTAACAAAGGTGAATTTCATGATCAATGTATTCATAAATGGATACGGTACAGTTGGGAAGAGGGTAGCAGATGCAGTCGCCCTCCAGAAAGATATGAAGATTATAGGCGTCTCGAAGAGAACGCCCGATTTTGATGCAGAACAGGCAATAAAGAAGGGCTTTGACCTTTATTGTGTTGAGGG
>DUKX01000137.1 GCA_013329085.1 Methanofastidiosum sp.
GCTTATCTGTTCCTGAAAGGGCAACAATTACAAACATGGGCACTGAACTTGGGGCAACAACTTCGATTTTTCCAAGCGATAAAATCACAAAAAAGTTCATGGAATCCGAGGGCAGAGGGAGTCAATGGCAAAGGATTGAAGCTGATAAAGGTGCAGAATATTCTGAGTCTATTTCAATTGATTTAGACAAATTGGAGCCAATGATTGCAAAACCCCATATGCCTGATAATGTTGTTAAAATAAGTGAGATTGAAGGCATTAATGTATCCCAAGTTGCAATTGGAAGTTGTACTAATTCCTCATACAAAGATCTAGCACTAGTCTCTGAAGTCCTTAAGGGAAAGACCGTTCATCCTAACGTGAGTCTCGTTGTATCTCCTGGGTCTAAACAAGTTTTGTCAATGATAGTTGAGGATGGTCATCTGAAGAACATTGTTGATGCCGGAGGAAGGATTTTGGAGTGCACATGTGGACCATGTATCGGAATGGGCCAGGCCCCAACATCTGAAGGCACATCTCTTAGAACATTCAATAGAAATTTCAAGGGCAGAAGCGGTACAAAAGACGCAGATATCTATTTAGTAAGTCCTGAAGTTGCAGTTGCAGCTGCTCTTTATGGGGTTATAACTGATCCTAGAAAATTAGGTAGATATCCAAAGGTAGAGATGCCCGATAAATTTGAGATTAATGATAATATGTTTATTTTTCCAACTGAAAGTGGAAAAGATGTTGAGATACTTAGGGGCCCAAATATAAAACCTGTACCAAGAAACGAAAGCCTAAAAGATCCTTTGAGGGGTTCTGTTCTATTAAAAACTGGAGACAACATTACAACTGACGATATAATGCCTGCAGGGGCAAAGATATTGCCACTCAGATCAAATATTCCAAAAATTTCTGAATATACTTTTGAGAGGATAGACAAAGATTTTCCTTCAAGGGCTAAAACTAAAGGCGGCGGATTTATCATCGGCGGCAGTAATTATGGACAAGGCTCTTCAAGGGAGCATGCAGCAATTGCCCCAATGTTTTTGGGCGTTAAGGCCGTAATTGCAAAAAGTTTTGCAAGGATCCATCATGCAAATTTAATTAACTTTGGGATAGTTCCATTAACATTTTCTGATGAAAAAGACTATGATAGAATTGACTTTGGTGATGAGCTAGTAATTGAGATAGGAGATTTTAGTAATATAATATGTAAGAATACTACTAAGAAAGAGAGCTACAAGCTTAATAAAAATCTTCTAAGCAGGGATTTAGAACTTTTGAAGGCCGGAGGAGCCTTAAATTACGTATATAACAAAATGAGGAGATAACATGAGTGGAGATTTAATTACAATAAAATCAGGAAAGATTGATGTTCCAGATTACCCTATAATTCCTTTTATCGAAGGAGATGGGATAGGGCCTGACATATGGAAAGCCTCACAGAAGATTATTGATGCGGCTGTTCAAAAGGTATATGGAAGCAAAAGAAAAATTCACTGGACTGAAGTTTTAGCTGGGGAAAAGGCTTTCAATAAAACAAAAAGTTGGCTCCCCGATGAAACTGTTCATAAGATAAAAGAATGTGTAGTTGGTATCAAGGGCCCTTTGACAACACCAGTTGGAGGAGGCATCCGAAGTATTAATGTTACATTAAGGCAAGTTCTTGATCTCTATGCATGTATTAGGCCAGTAAGTTATTATACTGGTATTCCTTCTCCAGTAAAGCATCCAGAATATGTTGACATGATTGTTTTCAGAGAAAATACAGAAGATGTTTACTCAGGCATCGAATGGCAGGCTGGATCAGATGAGGCAAATAAAATTATTTCCTATCTTGAAACACAGTTCGGAGTAAAAATAAGAAAGAATTCCAGTATCGGAATAAAGCCAATTTCAGAGTTTGGAACGAAGAGAATTGTCAAGAAAGCATTTGATTATGCCATTGAAAACAATAGAAAATCTGTAACAGTTGTTCACAAGGGAAACATAATGAAGTACACAGAAGGAGCTTTCAAAAACTGGGCTTATGATCTTGCCAATCAGGATTACAAAGGAAAAATTATTCCTTACACAGAATATAAAGACTCTGGGATTGTTCTAAAAGATGCCATAGCTGACAACATGTTCCAACAGATTATTTTGAGGCCAGCTGAATATGATGTACTTGTCATGCCAAATCTTAACGGCGATTATTTCTCAGATGCACTTGCAGCTCAAGTTGGTGGGCTTGGAATAGCTCCTGGTGGAAATGTAGGTGATGGATATGCAGTGTTTGAGGCAACTCACGGAACTGCCCCAAAATATGCAGGCATGGACAAAGTAAATCCAGGTTCATTACTACTTTCTGGGGTCATGATGCTAAATTATCTTGGATGGAAGGAAGCTGGAACTTTAGTTGAGAAAAGCTTTGGTGAAACAATAAAACAAAAATATGTAACCTATGATTTTGCAAGACAGATGGACGGTGCAACTGAAGTTAAGTGTTCTGAGTTTGGTGAAAGGATAATAAAAAATATGGGCAAAATCTAATCCTTATTCTTTACTTTCTTTTTCTTTTGTATAACTTCTTTTCTGAATTTCTCAACATCTGCTTCGGGGATTTCGGGGAAATATAAAAGATCATCAATAAATAGACTTTCTTTGATACTACCATAGCCACATTCTT
Organism: Methanofastidiosum sp.; assembly: GCA_013329085.1. GTDB lineage: Archaea > Methanobacteriota_B > Thermococci > Methanofastidiosales > Methanofastidiosaceae > Methanofastidiosum > Methanofastidiosum sp9950u. Next base: position 2,654 of record DUKX01000137.1, read on the forward strand.
TACAGATATCCCTTACCATATAATTGAAGGATTCAACAGAGACATCAGTACTGCCACAGTTTGGGCAGATTTTAATATATCCTTTCATACGAGTGTTATCAATGGGTTTATTCTTCTTCATAATCTATCAGACTTCTCTATTACTTTTTTGATTATAAAAATCTATTTAATCAAGGTAATACATTCTTACCTTTTTATCACAAGATGTAAGCGTCCCTACCTCTTTAAAGCCAATCTTATCATGAAATATCACTGAGCCTTCATTTGATGGATTAATTGATACTTCTGCGACTAAAGGTATGTCTTGTTTTATATCTATTAGTTCTCTGTATAGTAAAGAAGCGATACCCTTTCCCCTCATTGACTCATCTACTATTACCCTGTCAATGTAGTAAAATTTGTTGAACTTATCTTTAAACCATAGGAAGTTTATGCTATCATAATCTGTATTTTGATCCATAGCCATCAAGAATCCAACAATTCTTTCATTGGTCTCAAATACATTAAAAATAGGGATATACATATACTTTTGAAAGAAATCAATTTCTTTTTTACCAACCCATTTAGATTCTCTGTTGTTAAGATCCAATATTCTTGGTAAGTCTTTTTCTTTTGCCCTTCTAATACTCATTAAATACTGCTTTGTTGAATAA
>DUKX01000067.1 GCA_013329085.1 Methanofastidiosum sp.
TTTCTTAAATTTTTTTGAAATAAAAACAATTTTATGGCTAAACTTTGCTTAAATTAAATATTTAATAATAGTTTATCTACAAATAATTAAATTAATTTAAAATCATAAACTACTTATTAACTACATTATTATATTTAATTTAAAAAGAATATAATTATTTTATACTATCCCCGATTTAATTAACGTCGAATGTCTTTATAGTTATAAGTATCAATTAAAAAGAAGTATAGCCCATTATCTTCTCCAAAAGAAAAATACCCCCTTTTTTATCCATCGGTTTATTATCATTGCCACACTTTGGCGAATATATACACGCAGGACACCCTTCCTCACAAGTGCATTCTTCTACCAGTTCTAAAGAAGTCTTAACTATTTCACGAAACAACTCGTAAGCCTTCTCAGATAGTCCTATCCCACCTTCAAATCCATCGTATATGAATACCGTAGGCTTTCCTGTTGATCGGTGAAAGTTTGTTGAAAGCCCTCCGATGTCCCACCTATCACACATCACGTGAAATGGCATAATACCGATCATTGCATGTTCAATCCCGTGGAGTGATCCGCCAAATACTTCCTTTCGGATATCAACATTTTTCCTTTTGATCATCATGCCCAAAATGTCTTTATCGCTGCTCCTCTCGGCCCACAACTCATCTTCTATTGAAGCGGGAAATGTAAAGAAAAAACCTACTGTGTTAAATTCAAGCGGAGGCAAATAAATATTTTTGTAGCCTATTGCACTATCCCCCCTCATAATCTTATATGCGTTATAATTTTCTGTTACCTTGAGGTGGCCTAGGGACAGTTCAATATTTCCAATTGATTTTTTATCAATTACATCAATGATTGAAACAAATGATTCTTTCAACACTTGCGTATAAAAGTCAACATCAGTTTTAGAAACACGTATTATGCCATTTTTTAAATCCATCGAATCAACGATATATGTTTCACCTTGGTGCAGTAAAACAGCCCCCTCATGTGCTTCTCTGAATGCTTGCGCCCTATCCATTGTTTCAAGAGTCTTATTGTTATACATCACTTTGAAGGTATCACCAGAGATGCTATCAAGGCTAACTACCATCGGGGCACTCTTTGTTCCAGAGTAAATCCACCCATTTTGTGTTTCTTTGACAAGAGATTCATTCTTTAGCTCTTCTAGAATTTGAGGTAGCTCTTGCCCAAGGTATTTTTGGTCCCTCTGTATGAGTATTGGCAGCTCAGAAGATGCGCACATCGTATGGCCAAAAAGAATGTATGGATTTGATAGGTCAACTATGGCATGCTCATGCGATTTTCCAAAAAATACATCGGGGTGCCTCATGAAATACTGGTCAAGTTGATTTTGAAAAGCAACAAGTGTTGCAACTGAATCATTAGTTCCTCTTCCGGCTCTGCCTGCCTGCTGCCACGTAGATATAATAGTTCCAGGGTATCCAGAGATAATAACACTGTCAAGCCCACCTATGTCAATTCCAAGCTCAAGGGCGTTTGTTGAAGTTACCCCTTTAATGGCGCCATTTTTAAGGCCATTTTCAATCCTTCTTCTCTCTTCTGGGAGATAACCTGCACGATAGGCCATTATTTTTTCTTTTAGAGATTCTTCAGAAGGGTCAAGTGATTCTTTTGACCATCGCGCAATTAATTCTGACATTTTACGAGACACGGTGAAGCATAATGTTTGAAGTCCTTCCCTTATAAAAAAAAGAAACAATCTTTTTGATTCCTGATGCGGGGATAGATATCCATCTGCATGTGGATTATAAAAAATGAAATATTTTTTACCTTTGGGGGAGCCATCTTCTGAGATAAGCTCAAATTTTAACCCTGTAAGCTTTTCAGCAAATTCTATCGGATTTGCCAATGTGGCTGTTGAGAGTATAAATTGAGGATTTGATCCATAATACTCGCATATCCTCTGTAGTCTTCTGATAAGAAGAGAAACATTTGATCCAAAAACACCCCTGTACATGTGCGCTTCATCAAGGACTATAAATTTTAGATTTGAAAAGAAATGCTGCCACTTGTAGTGCCAAGAAAGAATATGATGGATTTCATAAGGGTTTGAAACTATTATTCTAGATTCGTTTCTTATTCTGGGCCTAGTTGCTGAAGGTGTATCGCCATCATAAACATTAGGATTAACTCTAATCTCTGTCTCCAATTCAAGTTTCTTTAAGACTTTCAGTTGGTCATTTGAAAGTGCCTTTGCAGGGTATAGATAAAGTGCAGTTCCATTATTATCCTTTGATAGAGATTCAAAGATAGGTAAGTTAAATGCTAAAGTTTTACCAGAGGCAGTTGGAGTTGTTATAATAACATTATTTCCTTTTCTTATTTCCTCTAAGCTATCACACTGGTGCTTAAACAATCTAATATTGTTTATTTCCAAGTAATCGCTAAGACTATCGGGCAGTTGTTCTTTGATTTCGCCATAGACGGCTTCTCTTTTTGGAAGCATTTCAACATGTGCGATATTTCTCTCAAAAGAAGAGTCTTTTCTTAATTTTAGGAGTATATTCTCAATCACTGGCTCCATTCCTCATAAAGTTTTGAAAATATTTTTGTAAGAGTAATAAGGTCTTGTCTATTGTGTTCAATTATAGGTATTACTGGACCAATATTTCCAGTTCTAAGATAAGTTTCATAAAATTCTGGAACTAGAGCACTTGGCACATCGTCATTTCTCTCAATCCCAAAAAGACATTTTTCTAGCGTTACAAGTCTACAGTTTGGATATTTGTTTCTCCACGCTTTTCTTGAAAAATGCAGCATATCAAAGTGGGGCCTTTCTGTAAGGCCGCGCATTCCATAATATGAGAGTCTTTCCCTTATGTATGGAACATCAAATGATTTACCGTTATAAGATACCAAGACCGTATTTGCGCCAATGTGAGAAAGAAATTCATTCAAAGCTGCGGGCTCTTGATTTAAGTCTCTTAAAAAATATTGATTTATTGAAAGACGCTCTTCATTAAATTTTGCAACGCCAATAAGTATTATCGGTCTATTGAATAGCCCTAATGTTTCAATATCAAAGAAAAGAAAATCCTCCTTCTCGTGAAAACCTGAGCAACAGTATGCAAGCTCATCTGATCTGGATAGCCAGTGGGAAATTCTATCCATTATATTCTTAGTATTCATCGATTCAATTAAATCCAAGCAATCTTTGGCTTCGTTTGAAAAATATGGATGGTAAACTAGGTCTTCTATTGTATGATATCCTCTGCTTTTAAGATATTTTTTTTTCGTATCCCCTATCCCATAGATTAATCTAAGTTCTGATAGAATTTTCTCTTTTGCCTTTTCTCTAGAAAATTTTTTTAGGTCTGATTTGATTTTCTGATTAATCGTAAATACATTTCCAAATTCACTATTAGTTTCAAATCCTTCAATTGCTTCGAGAAGTTGCATATCCTGATATTTATTTATCAAGTTGCTCTTTAGATTTTGTGCATTAACATAATCATTATAATTAAGGCCAAACGGCATGCCATAGAAAAAGTCATTTTTTATGTCTTCATTTTCTTCTATTATCCCATATTCTTTTACTGAGTCAATTTTCGATCTGAAACTTTTGCCAACTCCTATAAAAGGAGATTTATTAGAAATATTTGGACTATTTTCTTGGTCTGATTTAATAATGGGCATAATCTCACATTAAGTTAGAAAATTGACTAACAAATATTAGTTTTCAATTTCTATTTAAGAGTTGTTGTTATATTGTAGAATTAAATAAAAGAGTATATTTGAAATAAAAATAAAAAATAGATATTTATTTAATTATTACATTTAATATGATTTCGCCTAGTGACGTTAATACAAACAAAAGATTAGTTCTAAAAGAAAAGCATTTATTTTGAAATCCATTATAAATATTGACTTAAATGAAAAATCATAATTATGAAAAGTATGGCTTTGACTGGCGGGGCATTAACAAAGATACAGGTACCATGTATGATCTAAAAGGTTTCGACAAAAACGGCATTCATAAGAAAACTAAACACAAATATGATCTAGACGGATACAATAGGGATGGCTTTGATATCTCTGGGTTTGACAGAGAAGGATTTGACTTAGTTGGATTTGATAAGGAAGGGTATAATAGAGAAGGATTCAATAGAAAAGGATTCAATCGTAGCGGCATCCATAAAGATACCAATAATAGATATAATTCGGAAGGCTATGATTGCTTTGGATACAATCAAGATGGATTTGACAAAAAGGGATTACATAAAGAAACTAATGCAAAATTTGACCCAGAAGGATATAACAAAGAAGGTTATGACTCAAGAGGCTTTAATAGAAATGGAATTCATCAAATTACATGGGACGTCTTTGACCTTCTTGGAATGGACAAAGATGGCAATAAAATAGCCCCACCAATAGAAGACCTGTCTAAAATCGTGGGTGCAAAGCCTCCAAAGAAAAAACAAACAAAATTAATAACATTGAAACCTAAAAAAACAAAGAAAACACCTATAAGAAAAAGAGGCCAAGAAGTTATTGAAAAATTTATTTGAATTAAAAAATGCTTTTAAAACTAATCCACAATAGATATAAAGCATTCTGATACTTTCCATATTAAAGCAATAGCAAGTACTAGCTTAAGTTTGNNATAGCAAGAAAAGCTTTTGAAGACATCAAAATCAATCCTCCTAAAGGGTCGCATATGGAAAAGGTAGCAAATGATTATTTGGATATGGCAAAAAGGTATTATGAAGATGCAAAATATTTCAAAGAAAAAGGGGATTATGTTACAGCCTTTGCTTCATTAAATTATCTACATGGATATCTAGATGCAGGGGCCAGGCTTGGTGTATTCAAGGTATCAACAACGGAATATTTTGCTTTTGAAGAGGAGACGAGGTGATTAATTGGATTACAAAGTTACGCTTGAAGTTCCAATTATTGTGAGAGATATTAAAGACGGTGAAGATGCAATTAAAGTTGCAATGTCAAGTGTTACTAAAAAGCTTAAAGCAAGTAAACTTGATTATGTCAAGGTTGAAATAGGCATGTCACAGTGCCCGAAATGCGGAAGTTATTTTGAAAGCTCATTTTTTGTCGGCAATGTTTCCCTTGTGGGAATATATCTAACCCTAGAAGTATTCAACGCAGAGCACACAATACACGCAGAAAACATAGCAAAGTCAGTTGTGGGAAAAGCTCTAAAAGACGTTCCTTTCAAAACATTTGAAATAAAGGAGCGGGTAGAAAAGGTCAGAAAGAAGCGTCGATGATGCCTGGGTCTCCAATATCATAGAAAACAGATTCCCCTTCTTTTTTATAGGGGTGTCTCACTAACGTGGCCTTTCTCTTAATCTGCTCGTCCTTTTCAAGTTTAACTATTAATTTTGACCAATATTTTAACACGTCCCCTCCGACAGGTATTTTTTCTTTGCCGCCTGTAACATCATCATAAACTTGGTTTGTTATTACTAGAGGTATGTTAAAATCTCTTGCAATCCTTGATAGAATCAATAGATCATTTCCAAGCTGCCTTGCTAGCTCTGTTCTTTTTTTATGATCATACCCCTCAAGCCTGTATAAAGATACGAGTGAGTCGACGCAAACAAATCCAATCCTGGTACTCATAATCCTTTCAAGTTTTACCAATGACTCCTCTTGGGCTGCAAAATCTCTTGGCTGAAATACTATTATTTCTTCAAGATTTTTAACTCCCATCAAAGAAAGCCTCTTGGGAGAAAAACCACCTTCGGTATCTACAAATATTGATTTCTTACCCCTAAGAAGGGAATACTTGCAGCACATCAAACAGAGTGTAGTCTTTCCTGTTGCATGCTCACCATAAACTTGAGTTATTACCCCTTCTGGAACACCGTCCATCAACTGATCTAAAGGATTTGCCCCAAACTTTATTTAATCACCTTGAATAACTGTATCACTTAATCTTGATATACTTATAAAGTATTTTCTAAAGAAGCGAGATAAAAATATTCTCAATGGACATAGAAAATCTTTTATATGGGGAGTCTAGTTTTGAGTTAAGGGCCCATGGTCTAGTTGGTTATGACGTCACCTCGACACGGTGGAGGTCCTGAGTTCGAATCTCAGTGGGCCCACCATCTCTTTTAATGTGAATATATGGCAGATTCAAATTCTTATAATAAAGAAATAGTTAAAGACGTATTAGAAATCTATTCTTCAATTAAAAGTGGAATAGAAGCTCGCCTTAATGAATTCTCCAAAATGTGGGAAAATGAGACTGATGAAAACCTGTTTTCTGAGCTTGCTTTTTGCCTTTTAACTCCGCAATCTAAGGCAAAGATGTGCTGGGGGTCTATCTGCACACTTAAAGAAAAGGATGTATTGATCGATGGGAGTGAAGAAGAAGTTCTAAGCTGCCTTTATGGCGTAAGATTCAAGTATAAAAAAGCCAAGTATATAGTTGAAGTTAGGGAACTATTTAGGGCAAATGGAAAGATTACCTTAAGAAAAGAAATTGAAAAATATCAATCTCCTTTTGAGGTAAGAGAATGGTTGGTAGAAAATGTTAAAGGCATGGGACACAAAGAAGCAAGCCATTTCTTGAGAAATATTGGGAAGGGCAGAGATCTAGCAATCCTTGATAGGCATATCCTAAAGAATCTTGTGTTAATTGGCGTCATAGAAAAGATACCGGATTCAATAACGCCTTCTAGATATATTGAACTAGAGCAAACTATGAGAGAGTTCTCAAAAGAAATTGGAATCCCTCTTGACCATTTGGATATTGTCCTCTGGTACAAGGAAACAAAAGAGATCTTCAAATAAGCAATCAATATTTATATATGCTTATTCTAAAGAAATATTGGTGAGTATATGGGATTTATACAAGAATTTATGGACTTTTTAAAAGAATACAAGGTAGTTGGGCTTTGTCTTATCCTGTAATTATTTCCTTTTCCTTTCATTAAAAAATCTCCCCTATTTTAGGTAGTATCTGGCAAATTACTGCCAGATTCTAGCTTTCTGTAAAATGCCTTTTC
>DUKX01000001.1 GCA_013329085.1 Methanofastidiosum sp.
CCTACACTCTTAATAGCATGGCAGTTACAGAGTCAGATGATCCAACAGGAATTAGATTTGTTGCTATCGATTCGAAGGTATATCCTCTTTACGGGGAAATAGTTACAATTGAGCCAGATGTAGGCGATTATAGTTTGCTATTGCAAGATAATAATGACATTCTGATAACAGATACTCTTTCAGAAAATCTTGGGCTTGGAAGCGGGAGCATACTTTCAGTGATAATCGATGAAGAACTAGTTGATCTGAACATAGTTGGCGTTGTTTCCACAGGTACGGGCGACACAAGTGACTACGCCTACATGGACATCAATTCATTTAAGGAATTATTCAGCTATGATGTGGCCGAAAATCCACCAAATCAAATTGTCATAAGAACTCAAAATGACTACCTCATGGAAGATACAATTGACCTTATTGAATCAGAGTTAAACGAGAGGGAAAAATATAGCCTCAGGACTACGACATACATTGAGCAAAGCGAAAGCACTTTGAGCTCATTAGAAATCGTGTTCACTTTCTTTAAGCTATCTGGGATAGTTGCCCTTTTAGTAGGGGGGCTTGGGATTATAACGACAATGTACATCTCAATGAAGGAGCGAAAGAAAGAAATCGGCATAATGAAAGCAATTGGAATAAAAAATATCAATGTGATATCTTTTTTCCTAGCCGAATCCCTTCTTCTTGGAACGTTGGGCAGTGCAGCTGGGGTTGCTCTCGGGATTGTGCTTTCAAAACAACTCGCAGTCATAGCAAGCAGTATTTTTAGAACATCACTTATCTGGACAATTGACAAAGATACCCTAATTTATGGATTTTTACTGGGTCTATTCTCTACAATGATTTTTCAACTTTTGCCGGCCTATCTAGGTAGTCGGATCAGGCCCATAATAGTATTAAAGGATATGGAAGGTGATGACCCATTCTACAAAGATATTGGATTTTATGTTATAACTGTTATAGCTCTTTTAGTCTTTGGGGCAATTATCAATATCAATCTTAACTCATTGTCATTGGTCCTTGTCATCTATGTATTGATTATAATAATGCTTGTATTTACTATATTTTCTAGATACCTTGTCAAAGTAATATCTTATATCCCAACATTTGGGATTCTTTCAGTAAAGATGGGGCTTAAAAATCTTGAGAGAAACTGCTGGACTATTGCAACAGCGCTCCTTGCAATTTCAATTGGTCTTGGAACGGTGGGTGCAGTGCTTATGGCAAGCGAGGGTGTTAAAACTTCCGTCAGCGAAAGTCTATCAAACAACTTGAACTATGATATGCAGATTATGGGTGTCTCTGAGTCTTCTATAAAGCAGGTGGAAGAAAGAATCTTACTGACAGAAGGCGTATCTAATCTCTACAGATACTCGCTCAGTATTTCAGACTGCTATATCCAGAGTATTAATGGGCGGCCTATCAGTAATTACGTTTATCGTCTATCGGAGGATGATCGGGAATTCATAGAAGACAGATTCCTCTCTGGAGTTTCTATTTCTGCCCAGAATATTGGAAATGATGTGGTAAATCAGCAGATTGCCGCAGGAAGGCTCCTTGGGGCAGAGGATATCGGAAGGGATAATATTATTATGACTTCAAGGGGTGCAGCCTACTTTGATATAAAGGTCGGGGACAAAATCATTTTTGCATATGAAGATTATCCAATTGAGATGACTGTCGTAGGATTATACACACAGACATCAACTTTTGGGCCCGGAGGAGGAAGTTCAACAAATCTTGGGCTCATGGCATCATATGAAACAATAGAAAGAATAAGGAAAACTTCTATAAATCAGGAGTTTAATATTGTCAGCATAAATGGGGCGTCAACACCAAGTTCAGCCGTCGTTGTAAATATCGTGGGAAACGGTCTTGAAGATGATTATTTTTCGATTTATGATGAGAACGGTGTGATAATATCAAGATCCCTATCAAACTCTAACGGATTAAAGGTTGGGGATACTTTGACATTAGAGCTAAATGATACTTCTAAAACATTTGAAGTAAGAGATATCCGTGATGGGCCATTTAACCTTGAGGCGCATGTAATAATCCCTTATAGGAATTTAAAAGATACTTTTTCTGGGATCTATACCTATACTCTAGCCGTTGATGCAGAAACAGGCTACGAAGAGATTACATTGAAAAAACTTGAGTCAATGTTTCCAGATTATAGAATATTTGAAGCATCACGACTTCAGGAAATGGTAACAAGAATGATTGATCAGGTCCTAATACCCATATCAATAATTGCATCATTTTCTCTTTTTGTAGCTGTCATTGTCATAGCAAACATGATGTATATCTCAACACTAGACAGAAAACGAGAATTTGCCATTATGAAAGCAATCGGGGCAAGGAACTTGAGTGTTTTAAAAAATATTGCCATAGAAAATATTTCTGTAGGTGTTACAGGTGGATTTACTTCACTTTTGGTACTCTATCTAGCGTCACAATTGATGTCTATGTTTTTGGGGCTTGATAAAACAACGATAAGTTTTATATTCATGGGGGAATTAATAGGATTGTCTGTACTGATATCTGTCTTTGCATCTATTATACCTGCATATAATATTGTTAAAATTAGGCCACTTAGTGTATTAAGGTACGAGTAGATATGGAAATTAAAAATTCCGGTTTAAATGAGATATTGGATACCCTTTCTCAATTTAAATCATCAATAAAGAAGCTTGAGGATCAGGGAGTTGACGTTTCGGCTCTAAAAAAAGAATTGAATCATATCTCAGATAAGATAGAACAGTATAAATACGAATGTAACGACGAAATACTCCCAAAAATTAGAAAAGAGATCTCCACTGATTGCCTATTCTTAAGGAAGAAGATTATAGACTCCATAAAATCTCAGATTGACGATATAATAAAAAATGAGATTCATAAATCTTAATCTTCGTCTTCAATATTCTTACCCTTCATAACATCTTCAAACGTCTGTTTTTCAAATTCCTTTATGTTTTTCAATTTGTATTCCCAATTTCTTAAGAACATAAGGATCTTTACTCCGACGTAGATTATAACTATTGAAGAGATGAAGTTTAGGATTACGAAAAATGGCGGCGATCCTCTCGGACCAAAATCGAACCAGTGCATTATGTCCATTAACATTCTTATATGGTATTTCATGGATAAATAATTTGCAATGTTTATTAACAATCCAATTGGCACGATCAATAAGGTGAATACGACTGCCAGATATAATTTTTTCTTCTCCTTGTCCATATACTCAATAAGTCCATAGAGAAGATTAGTAAAACTTTCTTCCATTTATACTCCTCCAAGCTCTTCATTTATTTTACAAAACCACTTATACCTTTCAATACCTTTCTCAGTGGCCCTATAGCAGATTACTTTCCTTTTTCCCCAATCCTTTTCCTCTTTTGTCAGGTATCCAGCATCCTCCAAAACTCTAAGATACCTCTCAGCCATGGTGGTCTTCATGTTTGCGTATTGGAGTATATGGGATTTTAGGACGTCATTGTTGCAGGAACTTTTCTTGAGCACGCATTCCAATATATTTAGGATTATGACATTGCTAGTTCTATACTCTGTGTTCATGGGATTACCTAGAAAGGTTGTAAAATATAACTATAATTAGGCTTGTAATATTTTATTTATATATCTTTTATACCTTTGTTCCTACAAATTTGGCCTAATCTCTCGTGACAATGTTACAAAATCCCTATATCGCCCAGCATTGTTAGAAAATACATTGGCAGGGTGTGATAGAATGCATGTAAAATATAACTACTTTGGAGATATAATCTATAAGATTAATATCTTAAAAAATTCGTTGGGCATACTGGAATCTGAAGGTCTTGAAGTTTCAGAATTCAAAGATGAGCTTGATTCGATTTATTGTGAAATTAATAACAGCATTAAAACAAAAAATTATGATCCCCATGTTCGAAATGAAGTTTTAAGAGAATATATCAGCCTTAAGAGAAGGATATTCAATTTCATGCACAAACAACCCCAAATCATATGAGATGCTGCGTCAAACCTCCGTTTTTTTTATCTTCGGCAAGACAAATCCTATATATCCCACAAAATAATCTTGCCGGAGATTTTTTTCTTTGAACATTGGTATAGTTTGATGTACCTTTGTATCTCAACATTGTCTTATAATTCTGGTGCAAAATCCGTTTATATAAAATTTACACTGTTATTTTGAGGTGTAATATATGGGAGATATAAGTATATGGAAAAGGAGAATAGTCTTGATTGCGATTATGGGCCTTTTAATCTTGGTCGCATTTCAGGTTATATCGGCAGAACAAACTACTGACAGAACGAAGGCATTTGCCCCTGATCCTCAAAGGCTAAATCAAATGCTTGATAGATTTGAGGAAGCAGGAATAGATGTGTCAGAGATAAGGAAAGCTATCGAAGAAGGCAAAGAAGTAACTCCTGAAATGCTAAAGAGTCTTCGAGATCAAGCAAGGGAAAAGATTCCTAACAAAAACTTGCAAGATAGAGATAGACCAAATCAAAAATACACAAAGGAGAAATAAATAATATTTCATTTTTAAATTTCAAAAGAGGTGAAAATATGAAGACAACTCTAACAAAAATCCTAATGATATCAATGCTTTCAATACTTGCTTTTCTAGAATGCCTTATACCAAAAAGAAATTAATTTAGTAATATCTTTTCATTTTTAATTAGGATAATATTCTTGTGGATTTTTTATATGGGTATTGGATTCTTTTTACCGTTTTGAAAACATTCTAATTTTATTAATACTTTTTAATCCTGTCTTTATTGGATTATTTAATTCAAAGAATAGATAACTATCTGTATAGTGTCTATCAGAACAATGTCTTGTGAGAGTATATTGAGACTATATTGCAAAATCCCTATTAAAGGAACATAAAGACTATCTTTGATGATGACAAAAATTAATATTACTAAAAAAAAGAGGAGAGTATTAGGTTTAGTTATTCTGGGCATCCTAGCTGTATTTCTAGCTGGATGCGGTGAACAACAGACTACAGCTTCCACCCAAGTTACTAACGACGATACTCAATCGAAGCAACTCGAAGCTCCACAAGATATTCCAAAGAATCCAGGTAATTTTTCTCCTGGAGATCGGCAGATGCCCTCACAAGACGGAAACTTTACCCCCGGAACAATACCAAATATGCCGCCAGAAGGTAATTTTTCGCCACTAGACAGGCAAATGCCACCACAGGATGGGAACTTTACGCTGGGTTCGCGGCCTGATTTTCCAAGGGATGGAAACTTTACCCCACAAGACAAGAAATAATATTTTGAATCGATTCTTTTTCCTTTTTGATTTCATACCTTTGTTCTATAAGATTGTATTATGCCTCTGGTGCATAATCGCTTTATAGTGTCTCGGATAAAGAATTATCAAGTGGTGAACTCTATATGGGAAAAATAAAGACATTTGCCTTGTGTATGGCCTTAATAATATTGATAACAATTCCTATCCTAATCCTAGGAGATACTTTCAATTTCGAGACAGACAATGAAACTCTTGATCAAAATGTCATAGTCTTGAAGGATCCAATCGTATCTATCGAAATAAAGGATGTCAATATGGCAAAAGAGATGCAGGATGCAATAGATGCGCTTGAAGTAAAAGGAGTAGACATATCTGATCTTAGAAATCTAAAAACTGAATACGCAGCATACAGCAATGAAGAAAGGCTTGCTTTACTTGAAGAAGATTTTGAGATTGTCAATAAATATCAGGAAGAGAAGCAGAAAATAGTCCAGAGCTTTTCAGAGATACTAAATGAAGAGGGATATAAAAATTTGAATATCTATGAATTTACAAAGGATCACAAGTATTGAAGAAACTATATAAAATCAAATTATTATTTCTTTTTTAATAGTGTTTCACGCTATAAAGAATTTCTCAATTTCAAAATAAAAGTAGTGCCTTTGGGGACATTATTCTCAAATGAGACATCGCCCCCATACCTCTCAATCGTCTTTTTCACAATGTAAAGACCTAGGCCCATCCCTTTATTTTCGTCGTAGCTAACACCTTCGTCAAATAGTTTATCTTTTATTACGTCAGGTATTCCTACCCCATTGTCAGATATTTTAATGGTACAAAAGCCACTCTTTTTCTCCATAAAAATGTCAACTTTGTCAGCTTTTCCATGTATAACTGCATTTCTTAAAAGGTTATTAAAAACAGAGATTATTGCTTCATCGGCTAAAATCTTACAGTTTCCTTCAACCTTAAATTTAATCTCTGGGAAACTTATTATTATCTCTGCAAGTTTTGTTTTGACATCATATGTCTTAAGCTCCCCGCCTGATGAAATTGCCGTTTCTAGGTCTCTCATCTTATTTACAAGTTCAACACTTTTTTGAATTGCTGAAAGGGCTCTATTTTTTAGGGAAATATCTTCAGTTTTCATCATTTCCAGTGACAACATTATAACTGTGATATTGTTTAGAATATCGTGCCTTAGGATCTTGTTTAAGACCCTTAATGCTTGATTCAACTCTATTATTTTTTCCTCTCGGAAATGTTTTTCATTCACATCAGTCATTAAATGAACAAAAAAACATTTATCTCCCACTAATATCTTACTAACACTAACATCATACCATCTTTTTGTAATAGCATCATCAAAAAAAGTTGTGTCGCCAGTTATTCCATCTTTAACGCAATTCATTACACAAAAATCCGGAGCTTTAGGCGTTTTATGGTGAACTTCATAGCACTTCTTTCCAATAACGTTTCCATATTTCTCTTTAACTTTCTTATTTGCAATTAATACTGTATTTCTGTTGTCCAAAACCATTACGTAGGTATCAATTTGATCGAATATCTCTTCCATCAAAGTCTGTTTTTCAATGTTCTCGAGTTCTTTCGCTTTCATAGGGGATACCTACTTTCAAATCAATAATAAGTAAATTAGAATATTATAAATATATTTGGACTATTATTTAAAGTTGATTATCATAACATACTTTAAGAATTTACTATTTCGGCGTGCATATTTTCAGATATTTTGATTGTGTCAATGGGCATTGTTTTTCATATGATCTTTTGCATATTCATAGGCTTTTTTTATTCTCATGTTGTACTTGCTCTTCTGCTCTACTAGCTCTTCAAAGCTGTTCTCATCCATATGTTCTTTTATCAACTTCATCTCCCGCATGAATATATTCAAATTATGGATTGCAAGGTAAGCCTGTGGAACACTTGTCGCCCCAAGAAAATCTTCCATCCCTAGCTCCTTACAGATAAAACAATCACATTCCGGGATGCTCCCCGTTTTTCTCATTCTGACCCTTTTCAAAGTTTGTGGGTGTATATACTCCTTGTAAATTGATGCCACAAGATAAGTCCAAGAGTCCATTGTCTCAACACCCATAAAGCTCAATGCATATAGCATTGGAAATCCTGTGACTCCAAATACATGGAGGGGCTTTCCCCGCTCATGCGTATGCATTTTTGCCCTATGGATTAACTCAATAAGGGTCTTAAAGTCATTTTTTCTAGGTACAAGGGAGCCCATAGCATACCCATCAAAACCGCTATCAAGTTTTGAAAAATACCAGTCTATTTCTTTTTTTGAAAATCCGTGAACGCAAGAGTATAGGAGCATCTCTTTTCTCTCTTTATTCCGAAGAGCTAAATTGGCACTGTCAATACTTTTTTGAAGCATTATCATGTAGTCGGACCTTTCAACATTCAAAGCCACGGGGTAATCAAAGGTCGCAGCAACATCGGCCTCAAGATTTTCCTGAAATCTTAGCACATCAATAGGATCCCTATCGATCCCTTTTTTCATCGATTGGAATCCTCCTGAATCAACAAATATTGGCTTTTTTTCTTTAAACAGCTTGTGAAATCCATCTTTGACCTTTTCCTCATATTTTGTGTTTCTCACATACTCTAATGAGAAAAGACTAGCTTCTGAGAGCTTCCATGGGGGAGTGACTCGCTCTTCAATAAAAACGTCCCATACGCCATATGTCAGTGCACACACCGGCAGAAGTGCAGGTGTTTTGATGTCTCCGTGAGCCGTTTTAATCCTAGAAATTGCGTCCATTTAATCCGAAAAGGTTTTAATTATAGAGCTTTTTATATCTTTTTAGTGAACATGATCGATATTGAGGAAAAATTGGAACTCCTTTCTGATGAAGAAGGGGCATATGTCGGCAGAAAAAAGAGCATCTTTGAGAAGTATAAGAGCAAGGCTGCCCTATATATCGGTAAGGTAAATGAGACAGGTAAGCAGTTACAGGACTATTTCAACAAGAAGGTACTTCTTGATAGCATAAGCCCCCACGCGATATTCATCTGCGGGATGAGGGGAAGCGGCAAATCCTATACCCTTGGGGTCATCGTTGAAGAGATGGCCATGAAAAACGATGGCGTTGGGATTCTGATAATTGACCCAATGGGAATATTCTGGAGCATGAAGCAAAAGAACAAGATGGCCAACGAAGGGGAGATGCTTGAGCGCTGGGGATTAAAGCCTACAGGCATTAAAAATGTTAAAGTCTTTATTCCAAAGGGTTACGTCCACAAGGCACCTAAAGAAACATGGGATGATGTTTTCAAGATTAAACCTTCGGAGCTAAGAGTTGAAGATTGGTGTCTTACCTTTGATCTTGAGCGATTTGACACTATGGGCCTATTAATTGAGCGTGTCATTGAAAAAACAAAAACTGGCTACACCACTATTGATGAAAAACAGATAGCAGGGCTTGGCGATGATTACGACATTGAGGACATGGTAAAGACGATTGAAAACGAAGAAAGCATATCTTCTCGGGAGGGGGGATTTAAAGAGAATACTAGAAGGGCGCTGAATGCAAGACTCACAGGAGCGATACAGTGGGGCATATTCGATAAAAAGGGGACAAAGCTAAACGACCTATCGAAGAGAGGTCAAGTTTCTGTCATTGATGTGAGCTTTTTAGAGGATAATGTTAGGGCGCTTGTTGTTGGGCTTCTTTCAAGAAACATCTTGAACACTAGGAAAGTCATCTCAAGACAGGAAGCCATGGGGGATATTAATCTCATTGGGAATGTACCTGTGACGTGGCTTATGATAGATGAGGCCCACATACTTGTGCCAAGAGGAGGAAAGGTCACAGCAGCAACAGATAGCCTCATAGAATATGTGAGGCAAGGCAGGCAGCCTGGCTGCTCTATAGTCCTTGCAACACAGCAGCCCTCGGCAATTGATTCAAGGATATTATCACAAGTTGATTTACTAATATGCCATAAATTAGTCTATCAGGACGATATCAAGGCGGTACTCCAGAGAATGCCATCTGAGATCCCAAATAAACTTTCTGATTTTAGATTCATAAGGTCACTTCCTATTGGAAGTGCTATCATCGGTGACAAGGAGGAGTCGACATCCAGGGCTTTTTTAATCTCAGTAAGGCCGAGGATAAGTCAGCATGAGGGAAGAGAAAGGCAGCCCATGCTTGATATTGATCCAGAGCTCATGAAGAAAAATGTTAAGAATCTAATAATAGAAAAATATCGGCAGAAGAGGCCGCTTGCTGAGATGGAGGAAGTCATAAACATAGCAAATGAGGAGTATAAGCTCAAGTTCTCATTTGAAGATATTATTGAAGAGCTGAGACTAGACGGCGAATTTGACATAAAAGAGGAAGTAAAGCCAAAACTCCAGCCAAAGCCAGTTGTAATTGACATACCAATGATCGATGAGGAAGAGGATTCTCTAGAAGAAGTTGAACTTATCGACGAATTTGAAATTGAATATGATGAGGTCGGGGAAGCCGCATTTAAGGGCATAAAGATAGCGCCCGTGATATCCTCTGAAATTAACTATGAAACGATGAAAGAGATCGCCATTAAAAACAGAAAAAAAATATCATTAAGGTCGGAAGAGATAAAGGAAGTAGTTCCTATCTACTATCCGCTTGTCATGGTATTTTTTGATTATATGCCCAAGAAGGGCAGTTACAAGAGTATGTCATGTTTCTTTGACGGCATTACAGGAGAGCTTGTCATCTGGGACGGAAAGATTTCAAGGACTGTAGGATTTACTGAAATTTATAAACTTAAACCTGATGAGAAATGGTTTTTAGATTACCTTATTGATAGAGAAAATTCAACAATTTCAGAAATAAAAAAAGAAACTGGGCTCACCCCTAGAAAGACCCATTCTTTGATATCGGCTCTTGAAGCAAAAGGGCTTTTAGAGTATAAACAGAACGGCAGCAATCTAAGTGTCAAGCCAAAGATTAAATTTAAATTGGTCAAGGGATTTGAGGATAAAAAAC
>DUKX01000212.1 GCA_013329085.1 Methanofastidiosum sp.
AAATCACGTAATGGTGGAATCCTCCATTTTCTTCAGTTGTATGTAGGGGAGACCCTCCGCCCCCAGTGATTATATATCTCGTATTATCTATTATAGTTTGATAATACATATGAACATTACCAGAAAAAACATTACTAATATTATTATCTTTCATGATTTGCATAAATTCTTCTCCATCTTCCATATTGTGTGATCCAGAGGGCCTTGGGTCAAAAGGAGGCGCATGCAAAAAAACTAATTTCTCTCCATCATATTTTAATTCATTCTCTAGAAATGATATATTCTCTTGATTTAAGAGGTCCGTTGAATCGTCGAGAATAATAAATTTTGTATCCATATACATAAAACTATAGAACGTGTCACCATAATATTCTTTATACAATGAGCCGTTCTGAATATCACTATCATGATTTCCTATTACGGTATAAACAGGAGTNNTCTTCTTCATGGATTACAAAATCACCGACATGCATTACGAAATTAACGTTTTTAGAATCTATATCCTCCATGATTTTTTTGAAGACTCTAGGGTAGGGATCTTTGGAACTGTCTTGTCTTGAATCTCCAACAACTGCAAATCTTAAGATATTAGCGTCGGGTAATTTGATAACGTAAGAGTTTCTGGAGAGAGGCGGGAGATTCAAAACTATTTTCTCATTTGGATTAATTAATTTTTCTTTATCTTTACTTTGGAGCATACTACCTTTTTTTATATTTAATACTATAATCTCTATCTTTTTAGGAAGGATGGAATTATTATTTATGTTGAGCATCATGGAAGGCGATTTAGACTAGATTACATTATTTTCTCTGATAAATCCTCCCTTTACTTCTAATACGCCCTCCCCCAAAGTTATTGATCTGTAGCCTATTGATACTGAAATAATTACAATTGCTAAGATTAAAAAAATCAGTATTTTCTTCACGATACTATTTTGTGAGTACATATATTAATAGTTTCCTATGCTAGGATATATAATTATAAAGATTAATGGCACAAGATTTATCAAAAAATAGAGGTATACTAGATAGGACATATTGTGACATTTCTAAAAAGTTGAATAAGTACATCAGTCATACTTTGAAAGCCTTCTCCTCTTAGCTTCAAAACTTTCATTGCATGAAGCCATTACATGGTCTTTATAATAAGTTCTAAGTCTGTCTAAATCCCTTTTCTTTTCTTCAATTTGTTCTTTTATAGAAGGGTCTTGATTTGAAAGATATTCATTTTTTAACGTGATAAGTTCCTTTTCAGCATCTTTTATTTTTTGTAAAGTATCCGATACAATATGGTCTGATTTCATTTTATCACTTATCTGCTTATTTATTTAAAAAATATTAAAATAATATAAAATAAGAAATTTATATATTTATGGGAGAAGTTTAAGAGTTCAATGTATCAGATTATCTATTATATTTCATCCATGCGTTAGCTAGTTTCATCCCAGTCTTTAATATATCATCTAGATTATCGTTTGATGCACTAGTTTTTGAACTTGTCCCTGTTGTTGCACCCAATAGTTGGCTTAGAATATCGTTGGATTGGCTTGACCTAGAACTTCTAGTCGATGTTTGCAATCCTGAATTCAATAGTAGGTCTAGGATGTCATTAGATTGAGTATTTTTTGAACCTTGAGTAGACATTTGTAAACCTGCACTTATTAACTCGCTTAGTATATTTTCTTTTGTTACATTTGATGCTCCAAACTTCTGAATAGCCATTTGCACCCCTATTTTTATTAGTTGAGCTAAGATTGCTTCTTTTAATGTTTTGGATTGGACTACTTCTTGAGTTTGAGCTGAAGAAATAGCGTTAGATGCAATATTTTTTATAATAGCTTCAATGCCAGTTTCGTTCATTATGCCAGCATCATCTGCGGCAGCCATAATCGAAGATATTAGTTTCTCTCCATCAAATTCTTCTTTTTTTCCATTGCTTCTAATAACGTATGTCATACACGTATAATACGGATTCAATACATTTAAAATTAATGGGTTTAATTTCTAATATTTATTTTAAAAAATAAAATTATTTAATAACTAATAAATAAATATTTAAGTATTTCTAGAATCAATTTACTGTTTTGTTCTATCAAACTCTCTCCAAGCTTCAGATATTCTCTTTTCAACTCTGTCTAAGTCTGTCAGAATCATGTCTTTCAATGTTTTTGTTTCTACTTCCTTTTTACCTCTTGAAAAGGCTATGACGGTAGCAGAAACATTTTCAATTAAGTCTTCTACCCCTCTCTTGCTCATTACACCTGCTTCTCTTGCAGCGGCTAGAATTGATGCCTTAAGCTTTTCCTCATCAAATCTTTCTCTTCTCCCATCTCTTTTAATAACGTCTGTCATACACCTTATTTTTAGAATTTTAAATATTTAAATTTTACTATCATAGGCTCTTTTAATCTAATAACAGACTCTATCTGAATCGCAGCGGGAGCATTCAAATTCAATTGTTGTGTGTTTTATGTTAAATTTTTCTTTTAGCATGGTATTGATTCTATTGAGCACTTCATGGCTTTGGTCGACTGTCATATTTGAGATTACGACATGTGCACTCAATGCATTGTAATTTGTTCCCAAGGACCAAACATGAATATCGTGGGCATCATTAACGTTTTGTATATTTTTTATTTCAGTTTCTATCTCCTGCACATTAAGTCCTTCGGGGACACCTTCGAGAATTATATTTGCACTCTCTTTAACAATCCCCCATGCACTATAGATTACAATTAAACCAATCAATATGCTGATTATTGGGTCGATTATGTAGGCTCCTGTAAAATAAATTATGGCCCCCGCAATTAATACTCCAACCCATCCAAGAAAGTCTTCCGTTATATGCCAGAATACACTCTTTATATTCAGATCTTTATCTTTTCCTCTTAACATCTTAAAAGCTATTATCCCGTTAGTTATAATCCCAAAAATTGCGATTACAAAGACCATTTTTCCATTTACAGGCTCGGGATTTAAGATTCTCAGATAGGCCCTATAGAACAAGAAAAAAGTAAGGGCCATCAAGATAGTTGAATTGATGAATGCAGCAAGTATAGTTGTTCTCCTGTACCCAAAAGTCATAGTCTTTGTTGGTGATGACTGTGCCTTTTGATTTGCATAGTACGAAATGCCAAGCGCCACCGAATCCGAAAAGTCATGTATGGTGTCGCTTAAGAGTGCTAGACTATTAGATAAAATTCCGCCTACAAGCTCTATTACTGTAAAAATACTGTTTAAAATTATTCCATAAAGAATACTTTTTTTAGCTTCGTGGTAGTGGTCATGATCATGCATATAATTTCTATTCTCTTTTTACCTATAAATACATTTTGTGTAATCTCCATATGAAGATAATATATTTGTAATATTATTATTTTTACTTGCGAATATTCTAAAATCAAACATTAAATTTATAAATTCTATTTTTCCAATTTTTGGAAGGAGGGTTATAATGGAAAAAATAAAGTTGAAACAAAAATTAATGAAAATAACGAATTCTAAAAAAAGAAGTTTGGCAATATCCATAGTAGGAATTGCATTGATATTTGCATTATTTGCTTCCCCCCTATTTGCTGTGCTACCGCCACAGTATATTTACGGAAGTATAACAGTAAATTCAAATCCAAGTGGCGCCACTATATCCCTAGTGACACCTGACGGGATGTATGTAGGATCAACCCAAACAACACCCTATACTTTCACAAACATTACGCCTGGCTGGTCTACAATATCTCTTTCTTTAGGAGGGTACCAAAACTGGACGACACAGGTATATGTTAATGCTGGGGAAAATGAATATGTTTATGGAAGCCTAACACCGGCATATAATCCGAATGCCACAGGGTCTATAACTGTAACTTCTCAACCTGCCGGTGCAATAGTCCAACTAATAACCCCAGCTGGATTATTTGTTGGGCCTTCAATAAAGACCCCATACACCTTTACAAATGTGCCTGTGGGTATAAGTTCAGTGACTTTTTCTATGAATGGCCATCATGACTGGTCGTCCAATATTAAAGTTCAAGCTGGCCAGAATACAAATGTAAATGCTGTATTGACTCCAATTGAAAGTAAAGGTTCTATTTACATAACTTCTTCTCCTTCTGGAGCTACAATTGGTGTCGATGGCCAGTGGTGGGGTACATTTAGAACAACACCCAATACAGTCATGGATCTAACGCCCGGTCACCATGTCGTTCAGCTTTCAATGGAAGGATATCAGATGTGGTCCACAACTGTGGATGTAAGTGCTGGGGGAACAACATATGTTCAGGCTACTTTATTACCCGAAGATATGCATGGCGCTCTTAGCATAACTTCGGATCCTTTAGGTGCAACAGTATCGATTGAAACACCGCATGGAATGTATGTTGGCGAAGTAATTAGAACTCCATATCTGTTAGATAGAGTAGATATTGGCTACAGTACAATTACATTCTATAAAGATGGATACGAACCATTAACAAAGAGAGTATATGTAAAGGCTGATGGAGTAACTTTCGTTGACGCAGAACTAAAACCTATTCTTTTTAAATAAAAAATATTTTAATTTTATATTTTAATATATCATTTGACTTTATTAATAATCTTCATTCTTAAGAAAAGATTGTCCCTCAAATCACAAAGATTCTCATCGGGACTATGGGGAGGCATAGATGGCTAGTCCTTTAGCCGTATTACCATAACCTTAGTCTTTAGAGATCTCTCCACCATGCTTTTGATATACATTTGTCACACGTGGAGGTTCTTTCGTTCCAACAATCATCGCAACAAATATCCCCGCATACCATACACGTATGCGTATGCGTCATTTCACCGCATTTTCCACATTCCTTCTGTTCAGAAACATAAATCCATTTGCCAATAGAACTCATTTTTACCACTCCTAGATGTCCAGCTGTTAATCAACTATGGGCTTTACATAAGTATAAGGATTTGTAAAAAAACGTGTAAAACATGTAAAAATTTATGCTGAAAAAATCTCTCTCCCCTTATTAGTTAACTCGACAACCTTGTTTCTACCCTTAATCGAAACTATAAGATAGTTTGACGTTGTTAGAAAACTCATTCTTTTGCCAATAGTTGGTCTTGTTATATTGATCTCTCTGCCTATATCTGAAAAAGTAGGCTTAATTCCGATTAAGTTCTTGTTATAAACGAATGTTAGAATTTCTAGCATATTGTCAGGGAGTTTTTCTTTTTCCATAGGGGAGATGTCAGATGTCTCCTTTTCTATAAGCTTCATTTCAACATTACTGAATAATTCTGAATCGGCCGAAATTATTACTGTAATCCCTCTAAGATATGCTATTTCCCTTAGGTGATGTACAAAAGATAAAAATTTAATAAATCCATTTTTGGAAAGGAGGTAATCTAACCTATCTATCAAAACAAAGCTTTTTCTGGGTATGTTTTCTAAATATTTTTCAATTTCTGTAAAATCCGGAGAAAGAGAACTTCTTTTATCTTTTTCTGAAATCCATAAATAGTTGTATTTCCCTTTAATCTGCCCATTATACTCTGATTCAGAAGACCTTGTGAGAATGTATCCAGAGTACCCAACTTTCAACAGATCATTAAAAGCTTCAATTGAAAATAGACTTTTTGTTTCTTTTATAAGATAGACTTTTCCAGTTTCTAGATTGAACTTCATCAACTGACGTTTCATCTTTTCTTCAGTTAACTTTCTCTCTGTGATGTCCCTTACAATACTCAAGACTACCGTTTTTTTCTTAAGTTTGATAATTTTGCTGCAGATTTCAACTGATATTGGCCTGTAATCCTTTGCCACAACCTCTGTTTCAAAACAGTAATAGCTTCTCTTCTTAAGTTCCTCAAACATTTCATTTAGCATCTCAACATATTCTGGTGGATGAATGTCACTGGGGGCCATATTTAGAAGTTCTAGTTTGTCATAACCTAAAAGATCAGATGCAATCTGATTTGTTTCAATAAAGTTCCCATCAAGTTCATGGATAAATATTGCATCACTTGCATTGTTAAAAACTGTCCTGAATTTTTGCTCGCTTTCCTTTAATGCCTGCTCCGAATATTTTCTTTCTATTATGTGCCCCAATTTTTCTACTATGGCAAGAATTAATTTTCTTTCGGCCCTAAGAAAAGGCCCTTCTTCAAGCTCCGGCCTTTCTTCAAGATAAAATACTTCAAGTTTTCCAATATTATTTTTATAATAGTTTATCGGAGCATCCAACTTCCACTTAGTTTCTCTAAAGTTCATTGTTTTAAATTCTTGGCCGTCCAGATTAATTCTAGCACATGCTATTTCTGGGTATTTCCAACCAAGAGGTATTTTTTCTACGATTTTTTGGAATAATTCCTCAAGAGGCATATTCGGTTCTTCATTTATCTTTGAGATGTCATATAAGCAATTTAGTTCTTTTACCCGCTCTTTTAGATTGCCAAGGAGGATATCCTTTTCTTCTTCAAGTTCCTCTAATCTATTTTTTATTTTTTCAAGATCAGCTATCTTTGAGCGCTGTACCTCTATCTCTTCAATAAGCTCTTCTTTTGATTGGTCTTCCTCGTGTTTCAATCTATCACTTCAGTAGTAAATGGCCGAAATCCATCTCTGTGTATTCAGTTTCGCATTAAATATGCCAACGACTTTAAAAGGATTTATATTTATTAAAAAAAGACTAAATACAAATATCTTAAGATAATAATTAAAATAGTTAGTTATTTTTTTATATTTGGAATATTTCTGCCATATGCGCACAAGGGGGTATTAGAATAGAAAATCAGTATTATTTTAATAAGAATGATCCTAAAGATATGGAAGAAGTTGTTAATACTGCAATAAGACTCATAAAAGAAGGAACTGAATTTCAATTTATAGAATTTGAATTAAATGGAAAAAATAAAGTGATTACCTATTGTGAGATAACAGCGATTGAAGATTGACATTATTCCAGTAGCAGCAAGCAGAAACTTGTGAAACACATATCTTCATTAGGGACTACTTTTAGTTCATATCCGGCATTTTTTGCAGTTTGGTATACATCAATTCCCACGCCTTCCATTGAAGGTCTAGCTATACGCCTGTAAACACATTTTCTCTTGTCAAAAAGAGTTGGGGTTTGAATTTGGTCTGCTGTGCATTCATCGCAAAGCTTGCATGTTCCAGCCCCATATGCAAATGCTTTGTATAGCCCATTAAGAAATGCTTCTCTTTCAAGTTCAGCCATAAGTTTCTGAATACCTCGCCATTCCATCCTGTCTTTAATCTCTCCAAACTTTAAGATCAGGGCTTTATCATATTCTTTTAATCTTTTCCTTGTTTCCTTGGGTGGCTGAACATATGGTGGGCAAGTATATTTCTTTCCATACTGTGTGCATCCAAATTCACATTTTTGTCTCACCCAGTCATTAACAGAAATATTCTCAATTGGAATTATTTTTGCAGAGGTGGCACCTCTATCTAAAGCCATCTGAATTAATTTATCGTATATTNNAGGTTGCACCTTTACTAATCGCCATCTGAATTAATTTGTCGTATATTTCTTTCAATTTACCACTTTTATTAATAAAAAATTTAGATTTAAATAGTTTCCTAGGCTATTTATATTTCAGTAAACGGAAAAGCCCTTTAGATGGTTTATAAATCCTGTCAGGAAATTTTTCGGCAAGTTTCCAGATACACCCATTGACAGTTTTTGGATGAAAAGTGGGATCTGATGCCTTAATCTTTGAAAGTAGCTCTGACCAGTGCAGACCTTCTGGATGCTTCTCAAGCAATTCAAATGCTTTTGCGTAAATACGTTCAGTGACTTTGGATGATTGCATACTTGGATTTGGGGTTTTTACCATACTAAAGTTATTTATTATTATACTAATAAATATTTTGTCAAATGGAAAGACATTGATTTTGACAGAGAGGTAATACATAATATGAAATAGCATTAATTATAAAAACAAGTTTAACAATTTTAGGGTGGTGATTATATGGAAATGCCACAAAATGTAATAGATTTGATTCAACAACAGCATTTAGCTTTCGTTTCGACATCAACTACAGATGGGATTCCAAATGTATCCCCTAAGGGAAGTATCTCAGTAATAGATAAGGGTAGATTAGTCTTTGCAGAAATTGCCTCGCCCCATACAATATCAAACCTGAAGAGTAATCCTAATGTCTCCTTATATGTGCTTGATAAGGAAACAAACAAGGGTGTACAGATAAAGGGGAAGGCAACTTTAATGGACACAGGCCCCGTATTTGAAAATATATCTAAAGTATTGAAGGAGAAGATGCCACATATGCCTCCGGCAAATTATGCAGTATTAATAGAGGTCAAAGAAGTGTTCCCTTATAGGCTATAATTATTATTTATTTTTTAAAATTTTATTTTATTGTTCTTTATTTGCCAATTAATAAATTTATTTAAATTTCAATTTAATCGAAATCTATAAATAAACCTCCAAAATATTGTTTTTAGTGAGATAATGGAAATACACTTCGAGGCCATGGGTGAAAATCATAGAAAGGACGTAATAGATATTTTTAACTATTATATTGAAAATGGATTTGCTGCATATCCTGATACTAANNCCTTTTTCAGTATTTAGAGAAACTGCCGAAATATCTTATTTTATTAAAGAAGAAGCAACTGGTCAGGGAATTGGAAAAAAGACTTTAGAGTTTATTGAATCTGAAGCTAAAAAACTGAACATATCTACGATATTAGCAAGTATCTCGTCATTAAATGAAGGAAGTATAAATTTTCACGCAAAAAATGGATTCATAGAATGTGGAAGATTTATAGACGTTGGTAAGAAATTTGGTAAATATTTTGATATTGTTTGGATGCAAAAAATGTTATAAATTTTATATTTCATTCTTTTCTGAATTATTCTAACATATTTATAAATAAAAATATTACCTGGATATATGGTGCCCAAATGAAATGCCCTATGTGTGGATATGAAACGTCTTTGAATTACTGCCCAAACTGCGGTACATATCCATTAGAACAAGAAATGGTATCATGCCCTACATGCGGCCATGAAAATAGTAAAGGATTATTTTATTGTTCTAGGTGCGGCGCCCCTATAATGGCATATACAAATGCCGATAAATCAAATAGTGGAGCAGATGGCGGCACAGTAACTTATTCTCAAAAACTTGAAAGCGATGAAAATAATAAAAAGAGAATCAAGACAGTAACTTCAATTCTTCTTGGAACTATGCTCTTGCTTGCTATTTTTTATTATATTGGATTGGTAAATATTCCAAATAGTCCCCTAGAGCATCAACTCCCTCAGTCGTATAATGCTATTATAACAACAAAGATTACAAATATTGACGCTGAAGTGGGAGAAACACAGCTATGGATGGCCTTACCAGTCAACTGTGGAACCCAGCAAAATGTGTCAGTTATAAGTATAAATCCAGAACCCGATCAAATTATCTTAGCTCCTAAGGCGTGTACAAAAATCTGTTACTGGGATTTTAATGATTCACTACCTATAAATTCTACCATTACAATCGTACAAAACTTATCTTTCACTGCAAATCCTTTCACCACTCCAATTGAATCTTCTAAAATAGAGACTTATGATTTCTCTTCAAGCTTATTTGAAGAATATACAAAGCCAAGTCAAAGAGTAGAGGCCGATGATCCTGGGATTGTTGCAATGGCAAAAACGGTAGTGGGAAATGAAACTAATCCTTATAAAAAAGCGGACCTTATTTACGGCTGGATAGTAAAAAACATTACTTACGAGGTACAGGAGCAGGAGTTAGGTGCAAGATATGCATTCTACAATAGAAAAGGTGATTGTACTGAGTTTGCTACCCTTTTTGTTGCAATGTGTCGTTCTCAAGGAATTCCTTCAAGATTAGTTCATGGTTATCTTTATAGTTCTGATATCTCAGCGGGGCATATGTGGGCTGAATTTTATTTGCCCCCTTACGGGTGGGTACCTG
>DUKX01000127.1:0-1080 GCA_013329085.1 Methanofastidiosum sp.
GAGAAAGGAATTTTTCACGTCTTCTGACATACCGGTGGATGTTCAATACTCACCTCTTGATATTATTGATTTTGATTATACAAAAGACCTTGGTAATGCTGGAGAATATCCTTTCACGAGAGGGGTGCAACCAAACATGTTCAGGGGAAAGCTCTGGACAATGAGACAATATGCGGGATTCGGCTCTGCCGAGGAAACAAATAGGAGATACAAGTATCTTTTATCTGAAGGGCAAACGGGACTATCAGTAGCATTTGATCTCCCCACCCAGATAGGTTATGATTCAGATAATCAAATGAGTTTTGGTGAAGTTGGGAAGGTCGGAGTTGCTATAGATTCACTAGAGGATATGGAGACTCTTTTTGATGGAATACCCTTGGACAAAGTTTCTACTTCTATGACTATTAACTCAACAGCAGCAATTCTNNTATATATTTCCTCCAAAAGAATCAATGAGGATCATCACGGATATATTCGAATACTGCACAAAAAATCTTCCCGAATGGAACACCATCAGTATTAGTGGATATCATATCAGAGAAGCCGGTGCAACAGCATCACAGGAAGTTGCGTTCACACTTGCAGACGGCATAGCCTATGTTGAAGCCGCCATTAAATCCGGTCTTGAAGTAGATGAATTTGGAAAAAGATTATCCTTCTTTTTTAATGCACATAATAACTTCATAGAAGAAATTGCAAAGTTTAGGGCTGCACGAAGGATATGGGCAAAAATAATGAAAGAAAGATTTGGCTCCAAAGACCCAAAAGCCATGATGCTTAGGTTTCACACTCAGACAGGCGGTAGCACACTTACGGCACAGCAATCTGAAAACAATATTGTAAGAGTCACGATGCAGGCATTGGCAGCTGTTCTAGGAGGAACGCAATCGTTGCATAC
The DNA here is from genome assembly GCA_013329085.1 of Methanofastidiosum sp. Classification (GTDB taxonomy): domain Archaea; phylum Methanobacteriota_B; class Thermococci; order Methanofastidiosales; family Methanofastidiosaceae; genus Methanofastidiosum; species Methanofastidiosum sp9950u. The sequence goes on from DUKX01000127.1 coordinate 899, forward strand.
AAATTCAATGGACGAGGCACTTGCCTTGCCTTCAGAAAAAGCCGTTACAGTAGCCCTTAGAACTCAACAAGTAATTGCGCACGAAAGTGGTGTTGCAGACACAGTTGATCCATTTGCAGGTTCATATTATGTCGAATATCTAACGAATAAGATTGAAGAGGAAGTAAATAAATACTTTGATA
>DUKX01000127.1:1150-2325 GCA_013329085.1 Methanofastidiosum sp.
GAAGTTGAAAAACTTCAAATTGAGAAATTGAGAAAACTAAAAGCTAAAAGAAATAATGATAATGTCAAAGAGCTTTTGGATAAAATCGAGGACGCTGCAAGAAAAGACAAAAATCTCATGCCCCTAATACTCGAGGCCGTAAAATCTTATGCAACGCTTGGTGAGATAAGCGACACTTTGAGAAAAGTATTTGGCGAATACAAATCTTCAGTTATATTATAAAATCTTTTTTTTATATCCCATATAAGAAAACATAAAAGATTCCCAGGGATAACTCTTTTTTACCTTTTTATCATGGTAACGATTTAAAACATATGCCATCATTATAGGGACTACAGGGATTACAGAAACACCAGAGCCGATAAATAGCCCCGTATTCTTTTTGACCTCATTTCCCTTTACAATATTCCTCATAGATCTTTTCATGATGTAATACCCTGTATTCCAGCTCCACAACATCGTTTGCTTCATAGAGGCTACGTGCCCTTGAGGAATTGTATTTTTCTTTTTTACAGCCTTATAGAAATCTTCTATGGTATTACCTTCAAATAGTGTGTATGCATTTCCAACCATTCTTTCAGTATGCGCGTCACTTCCAGCAATTGAGGCATTTTTTATTTTCTTGTTTTCTTCTGATGCTTTTCTATTTAGTATGCCGTCTCTGTGAAATGCATTGAAGACTTCAATCCCATCAAAATTTAGTTTATGTATTAGACCATTAAAGCATGGGCATATCACGCTATATGGGTGAGGTACGATAGCAAGACCACCTTGGCCCCTTACTCTGTCTATAGATTCCTCAGCAGATAAATTTGGCGGGATAGTCTCATTCAAGAAAAGTCCAAGTAACTCGCCATCTGATGTTGAAATCTCTTCACCAACTACTATTCTAGAAGGTGCGAGTTTTTCCGTTTCAATGCCGCCTCTTATAGTATCATGGTCAGTTATCGCTAAGAAATCTATTCCCCGTTTGTCAGCATATTTTAGAATCTTTTCAGGCCTAGAAATACAGTCAGGAATAACCGGGATTTTTTTAGAATTTCCAGAATATTTTGTGTGGACATGTGTATCAACTTTACACATACCCGACCTATAATCAGAACAATCCATTAGATGAACAGAGAAAAAATCACTTATAAATCTAATGCATATGGTAAAAATATCCCGAAAGTTTT
>DUKX01000127.1:2347-2658 GCA_013329085.1 Methanofastidiosum sp.
CCCTTTTAAGGAGGTTATTTTTATGGAGAGTTCTTTAGAGGCTCTTAGAGAAGAAATTGACAGGATCGATGAGGATATTATAGGTCTGCTTTCAAGAAGAATGGAAGTAGTAAAAAATATAGCAGCCCTAAAAAAAGACAAGGGCATTTCCGTAGAGGATAGAGATAGAGAGAAAAAACTTTTTCTTAAACTAGAAAGAGAGGCTAGACGAAATAATATTAACGAAGAATTCGTTTCGGAAGTCTTTGGGGTAATTGTTTCCCATTCAAAACTAATGCAGAGTAAAATATTGGAGGAACAAAAATGATTGT
>DUKX01000037.1 GCA_013329085.1 Methanofastidiosum sp.
TAGTTTTCTTACTTCAGACCCAGTTCGTTGAAATATTCTCTGAAATAACACTTCCAACTGCCAAAGAGTCAATAAATAAAGAGGCATTTAAGACTACATTTCAAAACATGCTTATTATACATGGTGCTTTAGCAGGGCTCATGATTGGAAAGATGACAACAAATTCTTTATTTTCGGGGATAAAACACAGTATTATTTTAACTGCAATTGGGTATCTAACATTTAGATTTATTATTGGCTCTAGTCTTCTATCTGGTCTTCTTTGATATTATTTTTTTCTATTCCCCATCTTGTTCTAACGGCCATCCCTCTTTCAAATGCCTTAACTTCTCTAGGGGAAAGCATTAAAGTTCCTGTTCCTAAAAGATTGTCTTTTGAGTCTACAATAAGGACTTCTTCATATGCCCTAAGATTTTTATCAAGATTTAAAACAAACTTTGAAAATACATTTGCACCGTCTTTAATGAAAGGTGCAGCCTCGTCATCTACAATTATCCTGTATTTGGGGTATGGGATTATATCTTTCAATCTTTTTAGCCCTTCAATATTTGGAGTAAATAATCCATCTCTAGCCCTTATAGTTGCAAGCATAGTTCCATTTTTATCAAAGACATAACGGATCATCCCAGTTTTTGATCTCTTAACAACAACATCATGGAAAAGTTTTTCTCCAACGTTTGGGCCAAACTGATATTCTGCAATTACTTTTACTATGTCCTCGTCATTTAGTTCAGGGTCCCCTCTACCTTTTCTTTCTTCCTCCATTTCACATTGGCCAAAAGGATAAGTAAATTCAAGTTCTTTTGGGAATTTTCCAAAGAAGAGATGCTCATCGTATTTTTTAGATTCTATGTTTTTTATTCTTTCCTTAGTTCTTTGCATTATTGGCCTTAAATTGGATTCTGCACCAGTATAGAATATTGAAGATCTTTTTGTAAAGGGGTCATATTCTTCTAAAAGATCATAATAATCTTTGATTCTTCTATATGCAAGTAGTAATCTCGGATGGCCCCTGATTCTAGTTTCAACAAGTTCAAATAAATTTCCTTCATGTATGGCTTCCTTGATAATTTTAAGTTCTTCAAAAGTTGCATGCAAGTTATGGCTTGAAAGGAGTTCTAATCTTTTTTGATCATTTTCATTAATTAGCTCTTGAGCGGTATATTTTCTGCAAACTGGGCAGTTACATGGTAAATATTTCATTTCATTGAGTTTTTTTGTACCATAAGAAGTTAGATACCTAGAATCCTGTGCATAAAGAACATATGCCGCAGAATCAAAAAGGTCGCAACCCAAAAGAACTGATAACGACAATAACATTGGGTGTCCGGCACCGAAAAGATGAACTGGTCTTGAGGGTGAAAGATTCCCTTTTACTGTTAGAATAATATCCACCAATTCGCTAAATCGGTATTCCATCATTAATGGAACAACGCCACCTATTGGATTCACTGTAAAAGGTAATTTACTCATCTCTTCTGCTGATTTTTTTCTTAGATCTAGGTGAGTTCCTCCCTGAATTGTTCCGTTTAAGTCTAGGTCAAATCCGATTGCTTCTCTTGCCCTTTCTAGAGTTATCTCTAGGTCTGAAAGAGTCTTTCTATGAGATTCGTCGGGATGAGTTGGTATATCAAGAAAAGTTCCGATATCAACTCCAATGTCTTTTTGAAATTGTAGTATCTCTTTGTTTTCTATTTCTATATCGCCATATGCAGCCATCTGAAAAGAGCCAGAATCAGTTTCTATAACTCCGTCAAAATCGAGCATTTTGTGAACTCCCTTTTCAAGAGCATCTTCTTTGAGTTTTGGAGTTCTGTAAATAATATATGAATTTGTGATTAGCATCTCTGCCCCATAATCAGCCATATCCTCTGGGGCAATGACTATCTTATTGGGGTTAATAACGGGCATTAGTGTTGGAGTCTCAACTTTTTTTTTGCCTATTGATAATTTTCCTATTCTGCCTAATCCATCTTTTGCTTTTATTTCAAACATTTATCCACCCCCCACAGGAGAAAAAAGAGCTATCTCGCATCCTTTTGAAACTAGAGTTTCATCTCTACCTGTAAAAGAATAGTCTTTTCCATTTACTATAATCCTTATCTCATCCTTTAAAAAAGATTCCTTCAAGGGAGGGTATTTTTCTGAAAGAAGATTCTTTAGTGCGCCAATTTTAATTGATTCAACTTCAATAATTTCGTCTCTTTTCAAAGTGGTATCCTTTAAATCACCAAAATAAAGAACCTTCATACTATTTAATATGCCAAGTGATTTTATAATCTTAACTCAAAAGGCATCCTTTCTATTTCTATTTTCCTCTTAAAAGGATCAATTATCTCAATACCCTCTTTTCTTGATAATATACAAAGTCCCGATAAAGCTTCTGTAGAGCAAAGAAGATGCTGATTTGGATGAGTACCTGCCTCTATACAAGAATCTAGAATTATTTTATCCCCGCATCCAAAGACTAATTTAAGCCTCTTGGAAGCAGGATGGCCCTTCTTTAGGATTATAAGTGGAAAAGATAACTCTCGCAGGGAATATAATGCTGAAATCATGATAGCTTTGATTCTTTTGTCTTTTGCAAAAGAGGAAACAGCAAGAATATCATCATTTCCCGTTCCAAGTACTACCTCTTCCTTATCAGTTTCCAATAAGAAGGATTTTCCTTTAGATTTAACTATTCCTAAGAAGTAATCGTTATGGGATAGGAACAATATCTCCTCATTAGCCAAAGGAAGAAAAAAATTTTTATCCAATTTTTATAACCTTGTCTGAAGAGCATTTTGGGCATTTTGGATTTTTTCCAATTCCTTTATACTGTGTACCGCATTCGGTACAAACATAGCCTTCTGGACCTTCGGGCATATCTACATCAAAACTTCCACCAACACTGCAAATATCAATCACCCATACTTAATAATGATTTTGTTTTTATATGTATTTTGATGTGCACTTGCCCTATCAAGTTAATAATCTCTAATCAACTATCTATCTATTTTTGTAGATATCCCAAACCAATTCAAAAATTTTATATATTACCTTGATTTTTGAATTATGGATTCCATGGATAAAAATATGAATGTTATTTCAGGAAATATTGTAGATCCAATTCATCATGAGATATATCCAGGCAAAATAACTATTTCAAATGGCAAAATCTCAGAAATTCAAAGAGACGATAATATTTATTCAAATTTCATTATACCTGGATTTGTCGATTCTCATATACACATAGAAAGTTCAATGTTAATCCCTTACGAGTTTTCTAGAATTGCAGTTACCCATGGAACTGTAGCGACTGTTTCAGACCCTCATGAAATAGCCAATGTCTTAGGAATAAAAGGAATACAATATATGATTGAGAATTCTAAACTTTCTCCGCTAAAATTCTATTTTGGTGCATCCTCTTGCGTTCCCGCAACATCCTTTGAGACAAGTGGCGCTTGTCTTGGAGCTAAGGAAGTTGAAGAGATATTTAGAGATGACGATGTTAAATTTTTAGGGGAGGTAATGAATACATTTGGCGTCATAAATAATGATAGTGAACTAATAGAAAAAATAAATGTTGCAAAAAAATATTCTAAGAAAATTGATGGTCATGCCCCAGGATTATCGGGAGAAGCACTGGAAAAATATATCGGCAAAGGGATTACTACAGATCACGAGTGTGTTTGTAGGGCTGAAGGGCTTGAGAAGATAGAAAAGGGGATGAAAATACAGATAAGGGAAGGTTCTGCCGCAGAAAACTTTGAAGCACTAATCCCCCTTGTCGATACACATTATGATTCCTGCATGTTTTGTAGTGACGATAAACACCCAGATGACTTAGTTAAGGGGCACATTGATCAGATGGTGAGGCGGTCAATAAATTACGGCATCGATATTTTCAAAATATTAAATGTTTCTTCTGTAAATCCTGTTAAGCATTATGGGCTTGATGTTGGTCTGCTTCAAGAAGGTGACTCGGCTGACTTCTTAATTGTAGATAATCTAAAAGAGTTGAATATCCTTGCAACCTATATTAATGGAAATGTCGTTTCCCATAATGGTAAAACTAACATCGAACACAAGAGCTTTGATATAATAAATAACTTTAATGTAGAAAAGAAAAAGATATCAGATTTTAGTTTACCCTATAAAAGTGGCACTATAAATGTTATAGAAGCAATTGACGGTCAACTTATTACAAATGATATTCTTCTTGAACCAAAAATAGTCAATGGCAATTTAGTGTCTGACATAGAAAGGGACATATTAAAAATTGCGGTAGTGAATCGTTATACAAATTCCGAAGTTCCAATTGGATTTATAAGAAATTTTGGCCTAAAGAAAGGGGCAATAGCTTCTAGCATAGCGCATGATTCCCATAACATAGTTGTAGTTGGTGTTTCTGACGAAGATATATGTAACGCCGTAAACATGATAATCGAAAATAGAGGGGGAATTGGATGTGTCTGTGGAGAAAATAAAATCTTTTTAGAACTCCCAGTTGCTGGCATAATGACATTTGAAGAATACTCTAAAGTTGCAGATAGCTACAGGCATGTTACTAACTTTGCCAAGTCTTTGGGGTGTACTTTAAATGCACCTTTCATGACTTTATCTTTCATGGCATTACTGGTTATCCCAAAAATAAAGATTGGAGATAAGGGTTTATTTGATTCAGAAAAATTTAGATTCATTGATTTGTGTATAAACTAATATTTAAATATAATTTTTAATTATTGATTATTTATTAGAAGATAAATTAGGAATATGATTATTTATTATACATATATACAAATGAGTTATGTCTTTATAGTCATAGTATAATAATGTCTATTACCCCTTTATTTCTACTGGAAGTTCGTCCAGTTAAATAATAATTT
>DUKX01000008.1 GCA_013329085.1 Methanofastidiosum sp.
TTTAAGCTTTGCGGTTCATTTTAGGGCAATTATGCAACAAAGCATTTAACTTTTAGATAAATATATAAAATAAATCTTTTACTTGTTATCATGGCAAAAAAGAAATCTTCAAAAATGAAAGATACTGAAAACAAGATTAAATTGTCTTACGAGAATTATATAATAGGATTATTTTTGACTTTTTCTCTTGTTATTGGTGCATACCTTAGAAGTTGGTCATTACGATTCGGCATAATGATGAGTTATGATACATACTACTTTCTAAGAGAGGCTTCATACTATTTAACGGGTGGTTTGCCTAAAATAGACCCTATGGCACCAACTGTGGTGAGATATTTTTTGGAAGAAGATGTCCAAGGAGTTCCAATTTTGACTTCCTTTATTTCTAGAATTACTGGAATTGACCTCTTACAAGTCCATATGGGATTACCGATTGTTTTAGGTCTCATATCCTCTATTATCATATTTTTCATAGTGCTTTTTGTGTGGAAGAATAAGTATCTCGCAGTAATATCGGCATTCTTTTTGGCTATTATGCCTGCTTTTATTTACAGGACAACTGGAGGATTTATGGAAAAGGACACTTTGGGTGCTCCTTTCTTCTTGATATGTCTCTTACTTGCAGTATTGATTATCCGAGAAAAAAATATCAAATTTATGGCTATTTATGGTATTCTATCTGTACTCTCAATATATCTTTATGCAAATTCATATGGGAACTTTTTCTTTATACCCATAATAATAGGAATGTACGTGATCCTACAGCCACTTGTAGCTATTGAAGAAAAAAAGAAAGCTTTATCCTTAAAAGACAGATTAATGGGAGATTTATCAACATGGATATTACTCTTATCGGGGATTATAGGCCTAGTATTGTCTCTAGTTTTATTACCCCCCTATCAAAATGATCCTCTCAGGATAGAACTTTCTCTGATGGGTCTTGCTTTCGGAGCATTGATGCATTTGACAAGAGCTTTTGTTAAAAACAAAACATACTATCTTGGAGCCTTGTTTGCATGGTCTGCTCTTTTATTGGCGACGGCGTATTTTGTCCTTGGATACAACATATTATCTTTCTTACTACTTTCTGATGTACATGGGATATCTGGCCAGGGGCAGGCTATGACATTTATAGACGTTATTGACAAGTTCTATGTATTCCCAATACTGGCCGTGATTGGAGTTATATACGTTATTTATCAAATCAAAAATAAAACGTCACCAAATGAAAATCTTTTCTTTTTAGGATCATTTTTATTTACTGCTTTTATGGCTTATCAGATGTTAAGGAATGCCTTTTTCTTCGCAATTCCTCTGGCAATATTTGCAGCTTTAGGTATAATTGGTATCTATGAATTTTCTCAAAAATATCTTGATTCCAAGAAAGCATTGGCTTTGGCTACGATAGTGCTTATCGCATTTAGTGGTATTTCTTTTTACAACTCAAATGACTATAAGACCAGTCTAGTTCCACACCTTACAGATAACTGGCTTACAGCTTTGCTCTGGCTAGACGGTAATACGCCCCAAGATGAAGTTGTTTGCAACTGGTGGGACTATGGATACTGGATACAAACAGTAGGAAATAGAAGAACTATCTCTGATGGAATGAGAACAGGGATGGGCCCTTGGATAAGCGGCTATTCAGAATTACTTGCTTCGTCAGATTCAACTGCACTGCAAAGATTACTTTCAATGGAAGAAGCTGCATACACACAAACAGGCAATAGATTTACAATGAAACATGTAATAGTAGACCAAAGTCTTCTTATAAAAACAGGAGTCTTAAATTCTGTAATACAGAGAAATGTCTTCAGCACTGCTTACTTCTATTTTAGAGGCACCTCAAAAAATGGTGCTACTACCACATATGTGTATGAGAGCGGCGATACTAGATTGTATCTTGTAACGGATGACAAAGTTACTTATTGCTATATAGAGCAGGGTAATCAAAGGTACGGGGTATCCAACTTTGTAGTTGAAAATCCACAAGGTAAGAATTTTGTGTATGAAAATATACAATACGACCTTCAATCAATTGCCCAGATAATTTACCTGACTCCACAGAATGCCATAATGATTCCTCCAACTTTAAAGGACACCTTATTTGCTAGACTTATTATATACGAAACTGACCTTAAGAACTTTGAACTTGAATATGACAACGGTTATGTAAAGATCTATAAGATATTAAGATAATTATTAAAGGGACAAGATATGGAAAACCAAGACAGATCGTTATTAAAGGATCCTAAATCAATAGCTGCAATAGTATTCATTATCCTAAATCTAATTTACATCATAAGCCCTATTGATTTCATACCGGATTTTATTCCAGTGATAGGTTGGATAGATGACATTATTGCATTATTGATAGCAATTAGCATTGGGGTAAAGTATTTTGTAAAAAAGAAATCTTAATAATCAGGAGATAGAATTAGCCTAATTTCCAAAATTAATTAGATATTTTTATTTAGAAAAGAATATTATTCTCCAATAATTTTTATTAATACTCTCTTTTTTCTTTGCCCATCGAACTCGCCATAATAGATCTCTTCCCACGGGCCAAAATCTAGTTTTCCATTAGTAATAGCTATAACAACTTCCCGCCCCATAAACTGTCTTTTGATGTGTGCATCCCCATTTGTTTCCCCGGTCTTATTATGCCTATAAAGTTCAGGGCTATGAGGAATATTTTTTTCTAGCCAATCTTTAAAATCTTGATGTAAACCTGTTTCGGCATCATTTATGAAAACACTTGCAGTTATATGCATAGCATTTACAAGACACAATCCTTCCCTTATTTGGCTCTCAGCTAAAGCTTCTTCAACTAGTGAAGTGATATTAATGAATTCAACTTTACTTTTTGTGTTAAACCATAGTTCTTTTCTATAGCTCTTCATAATCTCAAATAATAGTATTTGTTTAAAATTTTAATTATTGGGCTAGTTTGTTTAATTAGATTAATCATGTGGGGGTTGCACTCCCCACATGGCCTGCACAAAATATACTAGGAAAAGGTGATGTTTTGCGCAGTTATTTGGGAAATAGATAGCTATTTTAAAAATATATTGTTTCTTTTCTAACAATATATCCTCAGAATGTCAACTGTCAAACATTCTTATCGGACTACCATGACTGAAGACGATGCATTGTGGAGTACTTTCTCGGAAACGCTGCCTAAGAAAATCCGGTCTATAGCTGATATGCCCTTTGCCCCCATCACAATCAAATCGTCTTTTTTTGATATTCTTATAATTTCTTCATCGGGAGATCCTTCTAGTACCTTTTTGGTGATTGTTAATCCAACTTTAGAAGCCATTTCTTCTATTTCCTCTAATACTATAGCTCCTTCCTTCTTCATTTTTTTTCTGATTTCTTTTATCTCGGTATTGTCCGTATAGATTACTGGAGAATATGGTGGGCCAACATAAGCGCTTATAGGTACATGCACTACATATAAGGTAATTAACTCAACATCCATTTTCTTTGCCAAATATATTGCTTTTTTTGCAGACCTCTTTGACGATTCAGAACCGTCAACAGGCGTTATTATTCTCTTAAAGTCTTTTTCCATCTTAATATATGGGTAAATATATCTTATAAATTTTACCTATGGAAAATTAATTAATATGAAAAATCCTAAATACCGCTTATCTTTTAATATATACATGACAAAAATTTACTTTTCAATGCCGGTAATTTTTGTAGAAGATATAAAAGTTTCAAGGGAATTTTATCAAAATATCTTTTCTCTCGAAGTTGAAGCGGATTTTGGAGAAAATGTTGTATTTAAAAAAGCGTTTTCAATATGGCAGAAAAACCGTGCAAAAAAAATAATTTTTGATAACAAAATTATTAGCGAAAGAAAGGAAGTTAATAATAATGTCGAACTTTATTTTGAGACAAATGATATTGAATCAATTTGGGAAAAAATATCTTTATCAAAAGTTGAGATTATCCACCAAGTCAAAGAAGAGCCTTGGGGCCAGAGAGTGTTTAGATTCTATGACCCTGACAAATTCATTATAGAAGTTGCAGAACCAATGAGTGAAGTAATTAAAAGACTTCATCAATTAGGGATGCCCAAAAACGATATTTCTATTAAGACGCAGATGTCATTAAAAGCTGTTGAAAAAATTGTTTCGTGAAAAACAAACTATTATAAGAATTCTAGCCCGTCCACCCATATTCAACGAACTTTTTTTCTTTCCCACATACCCGACATTTAAAAGTTCTAAGAATAAGATTATTTGAAATCTGTTTCTTTTCTAATTCATCCATGGGTATCCCATGTACATCACATTCATAATTTTTATTCATTTTATCACCTATTCAGATTTCTTTGCATATGTTTTATTACAAAAACTACACTTGTAAAATTTAACATAATCACCGCGATAATCCCCTTCTCTTGTAAAATCTAAAATATTCCCACAATCTTTGCAATATTTTGGCTCTTCTTCTGCCTTGACTTCACTTTCTATATCTTTTATCGTATTTTTATCTGAGTTCTCATAAATTATTCTTTTTTTAATAATATTAAATTCATCTATTGTTATTACATTATGTTCCCTTAATTCATTTAATCTTTCAAGATTAGAGATGATATCTTCTGATCTAGCTTCATTTTCTTCTATGTTCTCATATTCGCTTACCTTTTCCGGATATTTTAAGTCAATGTTGGAATCATAATCTTCTTTATGGCCAAAATTTCCGTATATCCCGTTTCTTATAAGTCTAACAACGATTTCAGCATCTTCATGAGAAAGTCCAGAAATAATAACTTCGTCTGATTCAAATCTGCTGTTAAGATAGACTTCAGTGGAGAGAACTCCTTTTTTCATTCGGACATTTGATATATCTTTGAAGTGATAATCATTTACAAATTTTTTTAATCCAAAAATGCTGGGATCTCTGAAAATAATTCTGTAGTTTGTTATATATATCTTAGCAGGAGTTGTGAAAGAGCCACCCTTCTTAACTCTTGATTGTTGTGCAGCGTATAATACTTCTTCACTGGGAAGTAAAATGTTTTCAATATCCTTTTCAATTTTAAAATCTTCCATAATCTCTATTATTATAGGATGGATTAATTTAAAAATATATTCAATGCTCTGCTCAAGAATACTAATCGGCTTTTGCTTCTTGTTTTATTCCCCAGGGTATCCAAGTTACTGCCTGTAGAGTTCCTTCGAGGATTACTGATATCAAAAATATTGCAATGTTTTGATAAATGTTATAATTTGTTGCAAAGAAGAATAGCCACAGTATTAAAAGAATTAGCCACGAAGAAGCTAACACTATTGAGAGTACAATTCTTCCAGTGAAGTTATATTTTAACAGTTTAGGATTATCTATGTAATCCATAAGCTTCGCCTCAAAATTAGTATTTATTCAAATTTATATCTCTTTCTGATTTGATT
>DUKX01000124.1 GCA_013329085.1 Methanofastidiosum sp.
TTAGGGCAATTATGCAACAAAGCAGCTCTAACCTTAAAGTTTATATTGAATTATTAAGTCTAGATTTTCATGAGTAAGGGGGGAGCAAGGCTTGTTGGAATATTTTTCCTCATTAGCATACTTATTATAGTTTCTGGATGCAGTAAACCTAGTGAACAACCTCCTCCTGTTGTAAAAACTGACCTTTGTGAGAATGTGCAATGCCCCGATATATGCAAAGGAGAAGACCTTTGGGGTCAAAAATGTGTGGATGGCGAATGTGTTGATTTTGTAAGAATTGAGCCATGCTCTGAAAAGTGTGGTTGTATAACTGATCTCTGTCAGAGGATAAAATGTAATGATCAATGCAGAGGCGAAGACCTTTGGACTTACAAGTGTGTAAATGGAATATGCTCCCCCGAAAGTGTAAAGGAAAAATGCTCTGTTGAATGTGGATGTGCGCCCAAGTTTTTCTATAAACTTGTCCCAGAAGCAAGATACAAAATGCCAGAAGTTGGGATAATTGCAAATGTTTATTCTATAAGGAGTGACCAAGTTATTCGGGCAGTTGTAACATGTAGAAACTCCATATGCTCTGCACCGCCTACAGTGTATTACACCAAATTTGAAGATCAATTTGTTCGAAGCGAAGATGAGACTGTTGAATATTTTGGCACCGCTTGGAAAAATTTTAAAGAGATGGAAGGAAACGAATTAACAGTAGATGAAGGCGGGACATATATGATAGGCGTCAGTACGCAGTACTACATTGAAGTTGGATTCTTGGAAGATACATAAATCTTATTAGAAATAACTAGAGCAGACTGAACAGTCTTCTTTTCTCTTAAAATTAATAGTTTCAAATTCCATGCATTTTAAGTCTACAATCAGTAGTTTTCCAGATAGAGTTTCTCCAACTCCAGTAAGTACTTTAATCACTTCCATAGCTTCAACAGATCCAACTACTCCGCAAGTTGGCCCGATTATGGGGAATGCCTCTTTTTTATCTGGCATATTTGGAAACAGGCATTTTATGCATGGCGTTTTTTCAGGAATAATTGTTGTGATCTGCCCATAATATGCTTCTACTGCTGCATGAACTAGTGGAATTTTTTCTCTTAATGAAAATTCATTTAAGAGATACCTTGTGTGAAAATTATCTAGGCAGTCTACTAATACGTCACTTTCTTTAAACTTTGAAATATTCTTCTCGCTAATCTCCAAAGAAAAGGAGTTTATTTCTATTGAACTGTTCAACTGTTGCAATTTTTCCTTAAGTGAAACGGATTTGTCCTTTATTCCCAGATCTTTCTCAAAGTGCATCACCTGTCTATTAAGATTAGAAAGCTCAGGTTTTTGAAAATCGATTAGATTTATCTTTCCAACTCCACTTGCAGCGAGATATGTTGCAGTGGGGCATCCTAGGCCCCCACAACCAAATACTGTTATTGTAGAGTCTTTCAGGATCTTCTGAGATTTTTCCCCAAAATCCTTTATGATTAATTGTCTTTTATATCTTTGAATTTCTTTTTCTGAAAGTTCAGTTATGGGATCACCACATTAATAATACATTACCTTTTTAAGATAGATAAAACTTTACCTTTGTTAAAATATACTTTTGCCTTTTTGTTAATTATTACATTCCTTAATGTCAGAGTTTGACCCATTTCAACTTTTACATTTGAGAGGTTATATCTGCTTCCTTCAATATTTAGATCTTCAACTATTCCAGAAACTGGTATGAGGGATAATTCATGACCTTGTTTCTCAAGGTATTCTTTCTCCGAATTGATTATTTCAATCTCATATTTTTGAGTAAGGAGCTTAGAACTAATTCCGGCTTTGTCAACCTTAAAAAGTAAGAATAGATTTCCCAATGCGTGGTCAAGCTCTTCCTTGAAACTACCAAGGATTACAAGTTCTTTTGAGCCCAAGGAAATAGCATAGTCAACTGCAAGCTCCCCGTCAGTCTTATCCTTTTCAGTGGGAAATGAAATGATTCTGATTCCTTTTAATTTTGCCTCTTTAAGCTCTTCAGATGTTATCGAATCAAAATCACCAATAAGAACATCAATAACCAGATCCATTTCTTTAGCTGTTCTATAACCACCGTCTGATGCCAATATAAGATCAAAACTATCTTCTAGGTGACAGGGCTCAGACTCGCTTAGTATTATCAGAGTTTTCTTATTTGAAGGCATCTATTAACTTCTTCTTAGACAGTATATAAATAAATATCGCTGTTACGAGAAGCTCAGGCAGTAAGTAAGAACCGTTATAGATTGCCGAGTAGTAAATTGGATTCATACTTTCAGGTGCATACATTCCAAAGAATATGAATCCTGAAAGGAAGTGGCAGATAAATCTCAAAGCAACTCCGACGCTTGCTCCAATGAATGGATATCTCTTTATGAACGTGGCAATACCGAGAACTCCAAATGCAAAAGGATAATCCAAAAGGAATTGTGCCGGATGAACAAAGAAAGGCTCAATCATAAATTGAACNNATTATTGGGATCATGCTTCCTGCTGTAATCGACCCACCTTGAGGTAATTGAAAAACTTTGATGAAACTGAGAACTGTAGAGAGTGCTATGGCGATAGCCATTTCAGATATCTCTCTAGCTGTAAATATACTTTTATGTTCCATAATCTAAACCTTTTGATTTATTAGAAAACAGTATTTAACTTTATCGATTAGACTGAGTTTGACATCTCTTGATACGAAGTTTCCTTTTTGTCAGACTTTATTATTTCAAAAAGTCTTGCCACGCCATCAATATCCTTTATCACTTCAGCTGTGGCCTTAGGCACTAGGCTTTCCCAGTCCCCTTTTTTTAGGATCCTGTTTCTTATCTCTTCCCCAGAGTATACGGTCCTTTTATAGAATTCAGGTCCTTTTACATCATAGGATGATTCTTTGAATAGTCTTACTGTTACAGGTTCGTTAGCATAAACTACATCAAAAGGGGGCGTGATTGTTTCGACATGTTTTACCCACAACGCATTTCTATAAATATCTGGCACAGGTAGAATGTGAACGCGTCTAAGGTCAACACCTTCAGTTTCTAATGTTTTTTTAATCATTAGAAATCTTTCACCTGCAGTAAAAGGATTTTGTATCGTGTGTGAAATCTGTGAACTACCTATGGCTATAATTAATTCTTTAGATGATTCTAGTATGTACTTCACAACATGAAGATGTCCAAGATGAAAAGGTTGGAATCTGCCTATATATAGCGCCCTCATAAATCCTCACTTCTCTTGAGATTATTTAAACTTATGCTACCCAAAGGTTTATAATTGTTGTTTTTTAGATTCAAGTATAGATAATATTGAGGTGGTATTTTTGCAGAATATTCCGGAAAATATACAGCAGGAACTAATGCAATTTCAACAGTTGCAGAGTCAGTATCAGATAATAGTAAACCAATTACAATCCTTGAAATTGGAAATTAACGAGACAGAGGCAGCATTGGCTGAACTATCAAAAACTGAAAATCCAGTTGTTTACAAGAGCATTGGTAGCATTCTAGTTAAATCTGAAAAAGCAGATATGTTGGATGATCTTAACAAAAAAAAGGAGTCCATCGGTATCCGGATTACTACTATCGAGAAACAAGAAGATAGAGTGAAGAAGAAGCTTGAAGAGATGCAGAAAAATCTTCAGAAGGCTTTAGGTGGACAACCTACATCAGGCTAAAGCTTTGATAAATTTGTTGAGAATGAATAAATGTTAAGTAATGTAGAGTATACTAGATTAATGGAAATTTTATTGCGACAAGACCAATATATAATACTTCTTCATCAAAACGCAGACCCTGATGCCATAGGCAGTGCAATTGCTTTGAAGGAATTGCTAAAATCCCAGGGTAAAAATGTAATGATTGGAACTGAAACGTTAAATAATTTGTCAAAAAACGTAATTTCTAGTCTTGGAGATTTTATCGTCACAGCTCCGACTGATCACAAAAACCTGATAATTCTTGACACATCTACCCCTGTGCAGCTTGGAATTTTTGAGAGCATGATTGAGAAAGCCGAAGTAGTAATATCAATTGATCACCATGAAACATTTGAAACAAACAAATTTAGGGGAACAAAGTACACATATTTTATTAACAAGGAAAGGACTTCAACAGCTGAAATAATATTTGATATTATGCTCAAAATGAAGGACGAAGGATTACTCGATAAAGAAAATACAAACTGCGATAAGATCATTCGTGCCATACTTACCGGCATAGTCACTGACACAGGGCACATGAGATTTTCTGATGTAAATACTTTGAAAACTTTGATTCATATTTTCAAAAGAGGATATCACATATCTGATGTCGATGAACTATTAAGAGTTGAAGATGACATATCGAAGAAGATAGCAATACTAAAGGCACATCAAAGAATGAAACTTTATAGTGTTTCTGATTTCATCGTTGCAACTTCTAATGTTTCAAGTTGCGAGGCTCTTGCAGCAAAGTCTATCCTCTCAACTGGAGCAGATGTTGCATTTGTCGGTGCGGATAATGGAAGTGAGGTCAGGATAAGTGGCCGGGCCAAAAAATCAGTCATCGATAAAGGAATTAATCTTGCCAAGATAATGTCTCAAGTAGCTCCCGTAATTGGTGGTGAAGGCGGCGGACACAAAGGTGCCGCTGGTGCCAACGGTAAATCTAACATGGAAGAAGGATTAAAGAAATGCGTAGAGCTTTTTGTTCAAGACCTTGGAGGTCATGGCGATGGAGAAAGTTTGGAGTACACTGAAGAGGCAGAAATACAGGATTGTTGGGGAACATAGCGCAGTAAAAATATGTCACTGGACAAAAAAAAGTTTGACTGAAGGCAGAGTTTGCTATAAACAAAGATTCTATGGAATTGAAAGCCATAGATGTCTTCAAATGACTCCTTCTGTTGCATGGTGCACACACAAATGTTTATTCTGTTGGCGCCCAGTTGAATATAACGAAGACACTCCTTCTAAATATGACGATCCTGAAACTATAATTGAAGGGTGCATAGAGGCACAAAGAGAGCTCCTCTCAGGTTACCACGGATTTCTTGAAACTGTCGATATAAATAAACTGAAAGAAGCAGAAGATCCAACAAACGTTGCAATTTCTCTTGCCGGTGAGCCTACCCTTTATCCTGATTTATCAGGATTAATTGATGGATTTAAAAAAAGAAATTTCTCAACATTTCTCGTGACAAACGGGACAACTCCCGAAGTGCTCGCTTCAATGGATACATATCCCGATAATCTTTACATCACATTGCCAGCACCCACAAAAGAAACTTATGAAAGGGTATGCAATCCACAGATTAAGAATGGGTGGGAAAAACTAAACGAATCTTTAGAGCTTCTGCCAAAGATTAAAACAAAAAGAAGAATCCTAAGGCTCACTCTTGTTAAGGATTTTAATATGGCAGATATCGGTGATTATTCAAAACTTATAGAAAAGGCAAATCCTGATTTTATCGAGGCTAAAGCTTACATGTTTGTTGGCTATTCAAGAAAGAGGCTTGAAGTAGAAAATATGCCAATGTTTGATGATATACTAGAATTCTCTAAAGAACTGGAAGAAAAATCCGGATATAGGGCAATTGATTCTGCGCCGGAATCAAGAGTTGTCTTATTATCCAAGGATTGAGCTATAAGTTAATCTTATATATAATATTTCATACATTGGGCTGGTGTTATGGGGGGCGTAATTTTAACTGGCATTGAAGCCAAAAGATTTATCAGAGTCGACGAAGGATCGCCATCTGTTGGTATTTCAAGCAACTTGACCTTAACTGATGCTTATAGTAGTAACAATAACAATATTTTTATAGAATTTGTTTTCTGTTGCAATTACTCCCCTAATGTGTGTTCCATTAAAATTGAGGGCGTTTTTATTTATGACGGGCCTGAAAAAGAAGAGATACTTAATGAGTGGAAAGAAAAGAAGAGACTAGACACTGGCAAATTTCTTTTTATCCACAATGCGATACTCTACAGATGTTTTGTTGAGGCGGTAGGTGTTTCTAGTGATATAAATGTTCCATCTCCTGTTTCAATGCCTTCTGTTTCACCAAAGAGAGAAGTTGATCCTGGAGAGGGGATAGTTTATGGGTAAGCCGCATGTTTTAGAAGAAACGANNATTTTAGAAGATACAATATCTATTCTCAAGAATATTTACCTTGATCTTGATTTCGATGAGGTGTTCAATCCTCTTTTCATAACTGACGATGATATGTACAAACAGTGGGGTTCAGAGACTCCTGCTATACTAGATCGAGTATACTATCTTGCAGGGCTTCCAAGGCCAAATGTAGGCCTTTCAAAGGAAGTCAAAGACAAGATATCCCAGTTTGTAGAACTCGATGAAAGAAGAAGTAGAAACCTTGAAAGAACTCTGCAAGATTATAAGCGGGGAACAATAGAGGGTGACGATTTTGTTGAGGCAATATCTAAGGGACTAGGAATTGAGTTTGAAGCTGCTGAAAAAGTATTAGACTTTTTCAAGGAATTTAAAGAGTTAATTCCAGTTCCTACAAATCTCACTTTAAGGTCGCATATGACTTCTGGCTGGTTTATTACTTTACAAGCACTTGCCGGCAGAAGTGAACTACCATTAAAGTTATTCTCAATTGATAGATGTTTCAGGCGCGAACAGCGTGAAGATCAGACTCATCTTAGAAGTCATTTCTCTGCATCATGCGTTGTCATGGACAAAGAAATTTCTCCTGAATTAGGAAAAGAAATAGTCACAAATTTCACAGAAAAACTCGGTTTTGACAAAGTTAAATTCAAGGTCAAAAAGAGAAGTGCAAGTTATTATGAAGCTGGAACTGAACATGAAGCTTTTATCAAATTAGGCGACTGGATAGAGATCGCCGACTTTGGATTATATTCCAAGGATGTTTTGAAGAAATACAAAATCCCTTACGATGTCTTGAATATTGGGCAGGGTGCGGAAAGAATGTCCATGATCCGAAGCGGAGTAAATGATATCCGTGAACTTATATATCCACAGTTCTACAAAGTTGACTTTTCCGATCAAGATATTGCAAAATCTATTGAGTTTGTTCAGGATATTAAAACATCAGACGGAGAAAAATTATTGAAGGCTTTAATTGAAACTGCACGACAAAACAAAGATGCACAATCACCATGCGACTTTACTTCTTACAAAGGAGATTTTCTGGGCAGAAAAATAGAGGTAATGATTGTTGAGCCTGAGGAAAATACTAAATTAATTGGGCCAGCAGGATTCAATCAGATTTATGTCTTAGAAAAAGCCATGGTCGGAATACTTCCAGACTCTAAAGATGAAAACTCATTAAATATAATAAAGAATGGTGTCGATACCAAAATTTCATATCTTGAGGCTTTCTTTAGAAAAGTTGTTTCAAAAATAGAGATGACCAAAGAGCAGGGGGAGTACGAAGAAAGAATACCCATAGTCAGAAGCATTTCTGATATCAATATATCCCTTCCGACATACATTCATCAATATCTTAGAGGTAAAGGTAAGATAGATATCAGAGGCCCAGTATTTACAACTGTAAAGTGGAAAGTACTCCAATAAATTTATTATTTAAAAATATTATAATAGAAAAGTATTAAATAAAATTAAATATTTCTTTCTATTCTTTTTATGAGCTCTTCTTTAGGCACGAAACCGATTATCGTGTCGAATACTTT
>DUKX01000018.1 GCA_013329085.1 Methanofastidiosum sp.
AGGACCTGTTCTCCGTCCATTTCTGCAGCACTGATGATGGGGTGAGGGTGGAGTGAGGGAGCGGGTTTTAAGCTGTTTATGAAAATACGGTATTTGCAAATGCAGCGTTATTAAAAAGGAGTCGTCCGATGAGCTACTTTTCAGACAACTATGATATGGTCCGCTATCCCCAAAAAAATGCGAATTTACAGACTTCTTGTTTGAGAAATGCTCAAATCGGTGCAATACATTCGATCGCAGCCCATGCAACTTTGGGTAACGATGCTGCTGCAATTATTGTGATGCCAACAGGTAGTGGGAAAACTACTGTGCTTATGATGACCCCATACGTCCTACAAAAAAATAGAGTCCTTCTAGTTACGCCGAGTGCAATGGTGAGAGGCCAAATCTACGAAGATTATAAAGTATTGAAAACCTTAAAACAGATTGGAGTTTTTGAAGATTCTGTTCCTAATCCTGTTATCTATGAAGCTTGCCATGAATATTCGGCCGAGGATACCGAAACATATGGTAATTGTTTTAAAAGTGCTGATGTTGTTATAGCAACACATCAAGTAGCTGCTACTATCTCAGAACAACCTATCAAGAGTGTTTTTGATTATATTATGATTGATGAAGCTCATCATGTACCCGCACCAACTTGGCAAAAAATTCTCAACAATATGTGCCATGCACAGGCCCTTTTAGTAACGGCAACTCCATTTAGGCTCGATCGGAAACAAATAAGAGGGGATTGCATTTATAATTATTCTCTAGCTAAGGCTTATCGGGATGGTATTTTTGGAGAGATTGAATACATTCCAATACAGGAAGCTCCAGGGAAAGATCGCCTGATTGCTCAAGAAGCAGAACGTGTTTTTATTAATGATAGAAGTCTGGGATTCAATCATTGTTTAATGGTTCGGACTGATACGAAAGAAAAGGCTAAAGACATAGAAAAAATATATAGGGATATTACTGAGTTACGCTTGAAGCGAATTGATAGCACTATGGCTTATAGGACAGTAAGAAGAACGATTGATCAAATGCGAAATGGAGAGCTTGACGGAATAATTTGTGTAAATATGCTTGGTGAAGGATTTGATTTTCCGAATCTAAAGATTGCAGCTATCCATGAGCCCCATAAATCATTAGCGGCCACACTGCAGTTCATTGGCCGCTTTGCTAGAACAAATGCTGATAAGATTGGAACGGCAAAATTTATTGCAATGAATGATAGAAGTTTACAAATTGAGAACCAATGTCTTTATTCGAATGACTCAGTCTGGCAAGATATAATTATCAATATGTCAGAAGAAAAGATTGGTGGGGATTTGCAAAATAGTAACATTCTTAATCAATTTTCTAAACCTGAAATAGAAGAGAATGTTATTGCACTGTCAAACATTCGGCCTAATTGCCATGCAAAAGTATATCGGGTACCGGATTTTGATATAGAGGGGAGTTACCCCGATGAGCTTTGTGTTGGAGAAAACATATATCGAAATGTTGAATTGGCTACTGTTGTTGGGATATCTAGGATTGGCGAGTTACCGATTTGGCTCGTCAACGATCAAGCCGTCAATGTCCAATTAAATTTGTACATCGTACATTATCAAAAAGAAACAGGATTACTTTTTATTTATTCGCAGGCTAAGACGGAGGCAGTCTATGAGTCTATTGCATTAAGTTTTTCCTCCAAATTTGAGAGAATCCCACGTAATGAAATGCATCGTGTACTTGCTGGTTTTGCAAACTATGAATTCTTTAACACTGGAATGCAGAACCGAAATGCTGAAGCGGGAGAATCTTATAGAATTTATGCTGGTTCGAATACAGCAGCTTCAATTGATGAAAATACTGGTAAAATGCTATCAGCAGGGCATGCCTTCTGTAAAGTTTTAGGTAATGAAGGAGATAAAACCATTGGATTTAGCAGTGGATCAAAATTGTGGAGTAGTTCGTTTCTTTCAATTCCAGAATATGTTAAGTGGTGTGATATGTATGGCAGGAAGATTGTTGATAAGTCCCTAATAGTAAAGACTAATACAAATTTTGACCGACTTCCGATCCCTTTTGGGATCAATCGATATGATGGCAAAATTCTGTTTTGCTTATTAGCAGATGAGACATACTCATCACCCCCGTTGGTAAGGCTTGATGATTGTGATTCAGAGCAATTTTTTTTAACTGATGTTTCATTCAATGTTTATGATGTATCTCCATCAAGAGAAATCATATATATAAATGCTACAATAGCTGGAGTAACAGATCAACTGGCATGTGATGTTTCTGGGAAGTACACGACACGAAGTAATAAAATAGTTTTCTGTGATGGGCGAAGACATGGATCATTAGCTGATTATCTCAATTCTAACCCGTTATTCTTTAAAACCTCTGACGGTACAGTGTATCTTGGGAATGAGGTGCTGATTGGAAATCATGATCTTGAAAAATTTGATACTGGGAGAATTTGTGCTGTTGATTGGGATAGATTGGGAACAGATACTTCAAATGAGTGCGATTGGACGAATACAAAAACGAATCATTCAATTCAAGAGTCGTTAAAATTACATCTTGATCAAGATGATAGTCTTTCCCATATATTCTTTGATCATGGAACTGGAGAAATCGCAGATTTTGTGACATTTAAGACGGAAGGTTCTTCTATTAGAGTCTGCCTCTATCATGTAAAAAGTATGAAAGGAAAGACTTATAATGGTAACGTTAATGATGTTTATGAAGTTGCTCAGCAGGCTGTGAAGAGTGTTGTATGGTTAAAATCAAAAACTACTTTGTTGAATAAAATTGAGAAGCGGTATACTAGAGCCACCGGAAAAAGTAAATTTTTCAAAGGTGATTTTCATTCTTTGAAAGGATTATTACAATCGCAGAAAATTCTTGAAGCAACAATAATTATAGTACAACCAGCAATAAGTAAAAATTCTCAGATGGATGAATCAATTGACCAAGTTTTATCTGCTGCTTCTTACTACATTAGGAATACAGCAAGAGCAAAAGAAATGCGGATACTTGGAAGTTGTTAATAGCATTAAGAATGCTTGAGATCCAGGGATAGTGAGGAATCGGCAATATGATCACTTATAAAATTTGATACAGAGGTAGAAATGGAAAACTTAGGTAGAGAGGCTTGTGCAACTATACAAGAATACAACTATCAATTGAACACTAGATAGGAGTGTAAAATATGAAGTATCTATTTTTAGACAATTTTCGCGGTTTTAGTAATTCAATTATTCCACTTAAGCAGGTCAATTTTTTAGTTGGTGAAAATAGTACTGGTAAGAGCTCCTTTCTGAAGCTTGTAAATCTCTTTTCTCAAGATAATTTCCGACAATTCCCTGAACGGTCAATTCAAGAGTATGCCGACCTAGGATCATTTAATGATATCGTCTCAGCATGGTCTACTGATAGATCATACTTTATAATAGGATTGATGACTTGTGACGATGAAAATCTTGATAAAGTCGAAATCCTACTTTATGAATTTGGACAAAAGTCGGATGGAACAGTAGCTCTTTTAAGTCATACTTTTTTCCTTAAAAGAAAAATTCTTAAATTGAATGTTGAAAATAATATTGTGATGCATTATAACTCATTTTCATATGAGAATAAAACACTTCAAAAAATACCAGAAAAATTATTCTTACAGATCATTAATAAATCGAGAAAATTTGGCAAAGGACGAAATATTGGCAAAAGTCGATTACCGATTAGCCAGATTCCAATTGCATTTCTTCTAACGATGATTTCTGATCGGAAACCAGGTAACCAGAAATCAGTAAAGAATGAAGAAACGATGGATATTTTTATGGCTATGTATAAAGCATTTGATAATCTTGTTTGGATAGCTCCAATTAGAACTAAGCCAGAGAGATTTTATGGATCTAGTGTAAACACAACATTTTCTCCTGATGGGACACATAGTCCGTACTTGTTAAAGAAAACTCTTGAAGGGAATAATTCAAGTGATTTTCATAGTAAACTAAAGTCATTCGGTCAAGCGAGCGGCTTGTTTGATACTATTCTAACCCATAAGTTTGGAGAATCACAAGAATCACCATTTGAGATTTTAATTTGCTTTAAGAAGGAAATCTCGTTTAATATTAATAATGTAGGATATGGTGTATCGCAGGTACTTCCGTTAGTTGTCGAATTGTTAAATGAAGAAGATGCAGATGTAACATTTGCAATTCAACAACCTGAGATACATCTCCATCCAAGAGCTCAGTCAGCTTTCGGAGACCTAATTGCAGCTCAGGCAAGATTGAAGCATCAACAATTCCTTATTGAGACACATTCAGACTATATAATTGATAGATTTAGATTGAATTTATCTCGTAATAAGAATAATCAAGAGTCTAAAATTAGTGCACAGGTTCTCTTTTTCCAAAGATGTGATACTGGGAATAGAGTATCGATAATCCCAATTTCAGAGAATGGAAAGTATTCTTCAAATCAGCCGGATGAGTTTAAAGATTTTTTTATTAATGAAGAAATGCAGCTACTGGAGATTTGAAGATGGGAATTGTGATTGATGCAAATGTATTAGCTTGTGTATTTAATGATAATCATTCAGAGTATAAAGAATTTTTGCCCATAAGGAACTGGGTCAGTAGCGGAAAAGGATTCTATATTTTTGGTGGCGAAAAATATAAGGCCGAGTTGTTAAAAAGTGGTTTCACAAAATTATTCAGATTATTAAAGGATAGCGGAAAGGCTTTAGCGATTAATGACAATCTGGTTGATGAGTATGAGAAAGATGTCATATTGAAAATATCTGATAATAAATGTGATGACCCCCATATTGTTGCTTTACTTGCAGTTTCTCGTTGTTTTCTGTTGGCATCACATGATGCGCGGTCATTTGATTATATCAAGGACAGAACCCTATACCCAAAAGGAATGAAAGTTGTTAAAATTTACCAAAAAAGAGAACATGCAAATTTGCTTGTAGAGGTATCACTTACAAAGATTAAAAATACAGTATAGTCAATTATCATACCAGCTATAGCTTCTCCAGTTCAGGAAAGAATTGGGGAGTCGTATTTCTCTCACCCCACCCACCCCCTCTCCCT
>DUKX01000199.1 GCA_013329085.1 Methanofastidiosum sp.
AAATGTAAAATTTGGGCATACCAAAATTCTTATGAAGGTCTAATGCAGTCATGTCGTCGACATCGTTGCTGCTTCTATTCTGTAACGGGAACACCCTCAATTTCATGTCTTTAATAGAATCAAAATCCGGATGATCTTCAATTGTATCTGGATCAAAGAATATCTGAAGCTCAGCCTGATTAAATTCTCTTAATCTGTAGAACCCCTGCCTTGGAGAAATTTCATTCCTGTAGGCCCTGCCTATAATTGCAAGACCCATTGGGAGCTTACCCCTTAAAGTGTTAAAGCTCCTCTTGAAAGCCAAAAACGCCCCCTGTGCAGTTTCGGGCCTAAGGTAGGCTACCTCTGATTCCCCGGTGGCGCCAACTGATAGTTCAAACATCATGTTGAACATCTTCACATCAAGAAGATGCCCGCCGCACTTGGGGCATGGAATATTACTGTCTTTTAGCAATCCTGTCATCTCTTCTGCAGACATGCCTTCTGCGCTTCTTTCTAGAAACTCTTCTACAAGGTGGTCTGCCCTAAACCTTGAGTGACACTTCTCACATTCAGTCAGCGGATCATTAAAGTTTTCAAGGTGGCCTGAGCCCACAAAAACATTCTTTGGCATTATATTAGTGGCATCAATTTCAAAGAAATTAGGATTTAGGCCAAGGTAATGCTTTCTCCAAGCATTTTCCCATTTCCTCCTCATAAGGGTACCAAGATGACCGTAATCATAAAAACCAGAAATACCGCCATAAATTTCAGAAGACGGATAAATAAACCCTCTTCTAAGTGCAACGTCCATTATCTCATCAGATTTCATGTAACTACCTCTTCTTTAGCAAAGAACAGCGAAGACGACTTATAAATTTTTTGTAGTTATGTCTCTCTGACTAATCAAATATCAATTAAAATGCAAAAAAAGCTAATCTAAACTTAGTTATCTTGTTTAGAAGCAATATATTTTAAAAAAAGAAAAAATTTACAAAGATTTTTTTATTTCTTCAATTCTTTCTTCAACACCCTGCTTTTCTTTATCAAGCCAGGTCTTGTATTCTTCGAGCATTTCTATTCTTTCCTGCTTTGTATAGAAGTGTCTTCTACCATGGCAATCATGCCCATGTTCTCTATGTCCGTGTCTTGGTCCATGCCCCATATTTTCATTTTTCCACATCCCTATCACCTCCTTATCGGTTCTCCAATATCGTATATCCGATATTTATTTAAAAGTCTTTCGGTTAACCGATATATTTTAATACTTCAAATATATTTGTTAAACATGCGAGATCATAAGCACCAGGGCAGGGGATTCCTATCATTTTTGATTTTGTGGATGTTAAGAAATGACAAGATGAATGGTTCTGAGATAACAGATGAGATGGAAAAAAGAAAGGGACGCAGATTTAGCCCTGGGACAATTTACCCAGTCTTAAAAAAACTTAAAGACAAAGGCCTAATTATTGACGATGAAGAAAAGAGATACTCGCTAACTGAAAAAGGGAAGAAGGAGCTCATCATACGTATTGACAACTTTTTCAAATCATTCCACGATCTGGAAGAAATGAGAAAATATCGCAATGATTACGAACAGTAATCCAGATATTAGAAAATCATTTAGTTTGACTTATAAACTATGATTTTGATTCGATAAGCAAATGCTTAAATATTTATCACGATTTATTTATGCAATTATAAAGGAGATTTATTATGAAAAAAATAATAGCTATTATGATAATTTCCATATTCTTATTATCGTCTAGCACAGTTTATGCAGCAGATGTTTCTGAGAAATGGAAAATTAATATCGGTGATATTACAGATTGTTCTCCCGCTATTGGAGCAGATGGGACGATTTATATTGGGGGCCGTGATACCTATCTCTATTCCATAAATCCAAATGGCTCTCTGAAGTGGAAATTTAAGACAGGTAATATTGTTCACTCATCACCTGCAATCGGGCCAGACGGTACAATTTATTTTGGGAGTCTAGACAAATACATTTATGCATTGAATCCGAACGGCGACCTAAAGTGGAAATATGAAACAGGTAATTCAGTCGAATCTTCACCTGCAATTGGGTCTGACGGTACAATTTATGTAGGAAGTGATGATAGATACCTTTACGCTATCAATCCAAATGGCAGTCTAAAGTGGAAATTTGAGACTAGCGGATCGGTAGAATCTGCTCCTGCCATAGCTTCCAACGGCACAATTTATGTGGGGGCGGGGATAATCTTTACGCTATCAATCCAAACGGTTCTCAAAAGTGGAAATTTG
Source organism: Methanofastidiosum sp. (assembly GCA_013329085.1). Taxonomy (GTDB): domain Archaea; phylum Methanobacteriota_B; class Thermococci; order Methanofastidiosales; family Methanofastidiosaceae; genus Methanofastidiosum; species Methanofastidiosum sp9950u. The sequence continues at coordinate 2,266 of DUKX01000199.1, forward strand.
AAACAACAGGTTCAGTCGACTCTTCGCCCGCTATCGGTCAAGATGGAATTATTTACTTTGGAAGTTGGGATCGTCACGTTTATGCTATAACTCCAGACAAAACAGTGAAATGGAGTTTTGAAACTACAGGACTAGTTAATTCTTCGCCTGCTATCGGCCAAGATGGAATTATTTACATAGGTAGCTGGGATGATTAACTCTATGCAATAAATCCTGACAGTACACTACAATGGAAATTTCACGCAGGATCAAATATTCGATCTTCCCCAGCTATAGGCCAAGATGGAACTATCTATTTTGGAAGCTGGGATCATTATCTTTATGCACTTCCCGGAAGTTCAAAATGGGCATACCAAGATTACCAAAGTTCAATGAAGGCATATGCAAAATCAAACTGGCCAAAGTTCGGGCAGAATAACTATAATCTCCACAGAGTTCCGACTTTTAAAAAATCACTTCCAGTAACTCAATTCATGNNTGATAAGGAAGAATAAATTTATTTTATTTTTTATACTAAAACTTTCTTCTAGATAAAACAACTTTTATAATCTAGGTTTATCTTAGCGCTCCTAAATTATAAACTTAGTAAAATAGTCTCATGTATCAAGTTCATCGAATATAGTTTGACGCAATATAAAGTCCAATTAAACTTCCTATAACCGCCCCAATTAAAGAACTTCTAAAATATCCCCCGATAGCATATCCCAAAAATGTCCCTACCGCTACTAATAAATATGCTACAATCTGATTTGAACTATATTTTTTAGCCATTGTTCCACCAACATATATATGAATTGTAAATATTTAACTCTAATGG
>DUKX01000025.1 GCA_013329085.1 Methanofastidiosum sp.
GCTTCAAGAGCACTTTCCTTAAATCTAAAATCGATTTCATGTTGGCCATGCCCTACTTCGTGGTGGGTGATCTCACTTTTAACACCCATCATTTGCATGTATAATCCGGCTTTGTTTCTGATTTCTTCCCCTAGGTCAAGTGGTGAAAAATCAGCATATCCTCCTGCGTCATGTGGTACAAGTTTTCCATTTTCTTCTTTTAATAAGTGAAATTCTATTTCTGGCCCAACATAAAATTCCATTTTATCTTCTGCAAGCTTTTGTATTTCTTTTTTCAAAAGACTCCTTGGGTCACCTTCAAATGGTTTCAATGTTGTTGGGTAACATACATCACAGATTATTCTTGCTTCGTCAAGCCACGGGATTATCTTGAATGTGTTTGGATCGGGCATCAAAACACTGTCACTGTGGGAAATATCTGTAAATCCCTTAATTGAAGAACTATCAAAACCCATCCCAGATTCAAATACAGAGTCTAGAAGGTCTACAGATATTGAAAAGTTCTTTGGTATTCCAAGCATGTCCACAAATTGCAATCTTACGTATTTTATGTTTTTTTCTTTAATTATCTTCTTTACCTGCTCTTTGTCCATTTTATTCCTCCAATAATATTTTTTATATTTACCCATTTGTCTAGGTATTTGATAGAAAAAAGAAGTATCATCTAGTATTTAATACTTACTGATATTTAATGGCTAATTTAGGTCTAATAAGGACTAAAAAAAAGATAAAATGGCCTAAAATAATCAAAAAAAATTAGGTAATAAAGAGTAGTTCGTCTCTCCAGTCATCCCTTATTCTTCCATTTTTAATGTTTAACATTGGCAGATAGTTATGGAAGAATCTTATTGGATCTGAAAGTCTTATTGTCTGCACATCTTCAATTGAATCGGGGCCATGATTCTTCTTTAAGGATGGAACTATTATTTTGTTAAAGTTTTCGACTATATCCTCGTCTCTTTCTCCTTCCAAAATCATTACAAGAGCAACTCTCCCATCGACTTCTGCAAGGAAAGATTGGTATATATGCTCAGTGAAGACAGTTCTTACATTGTTTTCTTCGTTAATTTCCCTAATAAATTGGGTGTAGGGGAGACCAAGTTTGAATTTAATGATATAGAGGTGTCTGGCATTTATTTTCCCGATACCTGATTTATCCAAATTTACATTTAGATAGTAATGGATAATACCTTCTTCCTCGAGTTTTTTCCTTTTTCTGTAGACGGTTCTTACGGGAACTCTTGTCGCCTTGCTTATTTGATTATCGCTGCTTCTGGGATTTCTTATTAAAGCTTTGATGATTAATTTTTCTTGCTCATCAATAGTCCTTCCCCTTAAGATACAAATATCTTTTACCATAGTAATTCCTCTATTTCATGCCAGAATAATATATTATCCTACCTAATCAGTATATAAAATTAACTATTATGAAACATTAGTGCCATAAAATAGCAATATGCGAATATCTTGATATTAGCAAATAGCAAAATATTTATAAGAGATTTAGGCATTTGTAATCATAGTCGTGATTTTATGAAATCATTGGATCAAGTTGATGTCGAAATTTTTAATGCAATTGAAGATGAAAAAAATCGCCAAAATGAAGGGCTTGAACTTATAGCTAGCGAGAATTTTACAAGCAACGCAGTTCTTGAAGCGCAAAGGTCTGTTATGACCAATAAATACGCCGAAGGTTACCCTGGAAAAAGGTATTATGGCGGATGTAAATTTGTTGACGTTGCAGAATCTCTCGCCATCGAAAGGGCAAAAAAACTTTTTAAAGCAGATCATGCAAACGTGCAGGCTCACTCAGGAACACAGGCCAACATGGCGGTATATTTTTCATGTTTAGATGTTGGAGATACTGTTTTAGGGATGGATCTATCATGTGGGGGGCATTTATCGCACGGATCCCCTGTTAATTTTTCTGGAAAATTTTACAACTTTCATTTTTATGGTGTTAATAAAAATACTTATAGAATCGACTTAAACGAAGTGAGACAAAAAGCCATTGAATTAAAACCTAAACTCATTGTAACAGGTGCGAGTTCTTATCCAAGGGAGATAGATTTCAAAGGATTTAGAGAAATTGCAGATGAAGTAGGCGCTCTTTTAATGGCAGATATGGCACACATCGCAGGACTTGTTGCATGCGGATTTCATAAGTCTCCAGTTCCTTACTGCGACTTTGTAACTTCTACCACCCACAAGACCCTAAGAGGCCCAAGAGGGGGACTAATACTCTGTACAGAAGAACACAAAAAGGCAATTGATAAAGCCGTATTCCCATTTGCCCAAGGAGGCCCTATGATGCATACAATTGCTGCAAAAGCAGTTTGCTTCAAAGAAGCTATGGGTGAAGATTTTATTAACTACCAGAGACAAATTATAAACAACTGTAAAGTTCTATCCGATGAACTGATGGCCCTAGGATATGAGCTTATTACAGGCGGAACTGATAATCACTTAATCTTGATGGATTTAAGAAAAAATGACATAACAGGAAAAGAAGCGCAAGAGTTATTGGAGTCTGCTGGCGTTACAGCAAATAGAAATGTTATACCATATGATCCAAAGCCACCTAATGTTACTTCTGGGCTTAGACTAGGTGTTCCTGCAATTACCTCCAGAGGAATGAAGGAACCGGAAATGAAACAGATAGCCGGAATGATTAACAGAGTGCTTCAGAAGAAGGATGACTGCGCCCCTGAAAAAGTAAGAGCGGAGGTAAGGGATATCTGCAAAAAATTCCCAATAAATCTATGATCACAAAAATACTAGACGGTAAGGCCTTATCTCTCAAAATAGCAAATGAGCTTTCAGAAAAAGTATCAGAATATAAAAAAAATGGCCTTCACCCCAAACTGGCAACTGTTTTGGTAGGCGACGATCCTGCATCTAGAATTTATGTTAATCTAAAGAAGAAGGATTCGGAGAAAATTGGGATCGACTACGAAGAATTTTATTACGATGATATCTCTGAAGAGGATCTTCTTTCACTAATTGATAAATTGAATAAAAGAACAGATATTCACGGTATTCTAGTTCAGTTACCTTTACCAAAACATATTGACAGCAACAAAGTATTGGAAAGAATTGATCCAATAAAAGATGTTGATGGATTTACACCT
>DUKX01000111.1 GCA_013329085.1 Methanofastidiosum sp.
TTCAGGCCAGTTCTGCTTGGTGTAGGCCGTTTTCTACACTCAAAACACCTGAGTAATTACTAGTGTCGAAAGAAGGGAAATCGTTACTTATTGTAGGATTATTTCTACAAATTCTCTGAACGCTCCCATTCCACCCATTTTTTCTGTGACAACATCTACTTTATCAAGGACACTTGTATGAGCATTTCTAGGAGCACCTGAAATACCAACCTCTGATAGTAATTGCAAATCATTTCTATCATCGCCGATATATGCAACTTCGGACAAAGAAATATTTAGTTGTATACATAAATCTTTCGCTACTGATAATTTATCTTGAACTCCCTGAAACAGAAAATCTACTTTCAATTTTGTAGCTCTACGAGACACAATATTTGTCTCTTCCCCAGTAATAATTCCAACAGGAATACCCATCTGATGACATAGTAGAACGCCCGCAGAATCATAGGTGTGGAATTTTTTAAATTCATTACCATGTTGGTCATAATACATACCACCGTCAGTCCATACACCATCAATATCGGTTAAGACCAATTTTATTTTGTTCATTCAACATCTTCCAAATAAATCAATTCATCTTTAATGATTGCCTTACGCAATCTTTTTCCAAGTAAGCAATCCTTTTCTGACCACTTTAATCCAGTACCAGGAGAGAGAAGCTGAATATCCTCTACCCTGAGAAGATGGCCTTTAGATAGATTTTCAATAGTAGCAATAGATCTCTCCAATTTTTCTTTAGCAATCCTAACATCATTGGAGATGTGCAATTCCTCTTTTCCTAAAGAAAATTCAAGATTACGAATATCTCTCACCATTCTTTCAATCCCCTCAATACTCAAAGATCCAGCTTGATCGGTACCTTTCATTTTCCGATCAATTGTAATATGCTTTTCTATAATCGTGGCTCCCAAGGCTACAGCTGCAACCGGAGTTGCAATCCCGATTGTATGATCAGAATAGCCAACATCATAATATGGGTACTTCTTTTTTAAATATTTTATCGAATTCAAATTAACATTTTTATATTGAGTGGGATATTCGGAAACACAATGTAAAATTGATATATTATTATGATACTTGGTAATTACTTCCAAAGCTTCACTTAGTTCTTTTTCCCCAGTCATGCCAGTAGAGAGAATAATTGGAATCTTTGTCTCAGCCATTGCTTCAATAAGAGGTAGATTAGTCAAATCTCTTGAAGCTATTTTAAGTCTATCTGGGTTAAATAGCTTTAAAATACTAAGAGCTTGGATTGCACAAATGGTCTCTACTAAATCAAGGCTTTTACTCTTTGCATAAGTATACAAGTCAAAATGCTCTTCATCTGATAGCTCAAGGTACCTCCTGTGCTCACCATATGTAAGTCCAAATGAGTGGGGAGAATTGTATATCTGTTCCATCTGGCTTTTTGTTAATTCATGGTCAAGATCTCTTTTAACCAATTTGACTGCATCCATCCCTTTTAGTTTCTCACCAAATAGAGTATCTACAACAGGACGGGAAGCAATTTCTATGAGGAGTTTAGCTATATCAGCCGAACCGTTATGGTTTTGCCCAATTTCCCCAATAATGTAAGTTGAATTCTCATTCATTTCGTATTATCTCCAATTTGTTTTTTCATAATTGACAACCATTGTTCATGCTCGAGAATAAAAGGGATCAGATACTCTGCAGTAAGAGGTGATTTTGTTTCAATATAACTAGCATAAATCTTTTGCATCAAATAGAAATCTTCTTGAGTATCAACTGTTAGCCTAATATTACTATGTGATTCAATTTCTTTATCTATTACAATATTCTTCAAATTAAAACATGAAGGATTTTCGTAGATATATTTCGTTACATGTTCTCTATATTTTTTTTCTTGTGTGGATAAAGCAATTCTTTTCAGTGCTTCATAACTGACAGCCTCTGCCCAAAATCCAAAATGAGTAATAATTGTTGGTCTATTGTTACTTAACGAGAAATATAAATAATCATAATGCGTTTTTATGAATGAATCCATCAAGTACTTCAGAGCAAAAACATCAAGAAAGGGATTGTCAGCACAGATACGAATTATTTTACGAATATTATAATGCTCGCTTGCAGAAATGAATCGATCTAGAACGTCTTCTTCATTTCCCCTAAAAGTATTTATTCCTAAGTTTTGCCCTACCAAAGCAATTTCATCATCCGCCTTATTCTCTGTTGTAGCAAGAATAATCGGGTAGTCTGGGAATGCATATTTAATCCTTTTGATTAAAAGACTAAGTATTGTGTCTCCATTATAAAAAGGTATCATCATCTTCCGTGGTAATCTAGTTGAACCAATTCGAGCTTGTATAATTAAACCAATATTATTATTCATATTTTTCCCTTTAGCATCTTTTTTTCCCACTCACACCATGATAAAGGTGAAACCCCTCAGGGGTTTCCTTCTCAGCTGCTTTTAAGCAAGCAAAATCCCCTAATTGAGAGTTTCAACTTATCATAAACATTCAGCACCAAGCCCGACCCCGGGAGGATTGAACCTTACATACTCATGGGGAAATCCTTGGTTCAACTGATCATCCAATCCGGTTCATCGCTTCCTGTTTCCTATATCATAGATGAGCAGGAAATCAGTTCATTATTGGCGATGAATTAACGATTACGACTAAGAATGTAATAAATACACATACAATGGAACCAAAGATATAATAGATAGGCCATCTAACTCTAAACAATCGATTTCCTATCACATATGAAGCTAAAGATATCCATACATGTGAAATTATCGTAGCTATTGAAGCACCATTGATACCATATCTTGGAATTAGAAGGAAGTTCATTGTAATATTAATGATAGCACTGGAACCTGTAACAAAAGGGAGCCAATGTGTTTTTTTATAATAGAATATAGCAGAAGAGAAAATGTAATAGAAACTATTGGCATAGACCGATAATAATAAATATGGAAATATTAAACTCACTTCTTTGAATTTTGGTCCTGCAAATACGGTCAGAAAAGGTCCCCCAATTAATATTCCGAAGCAAGTAACAAGTGTAAGTAATCCCAGCCAAATCTTAAATGTGGTAATGATATGCTTCTCAACAGAATCAATACCCGATGCCATCAATTGATAGTAACTTGGTTGATAAGCTTGGTTAAAAGCTGTCACAAACAGCTGCAAGATTCCTGCTGCAGTTATTCCTAATGAATAAATACCTAGTTCTGAGATTGGGAGATGATGTTCAAGCATTATTCGGTCTATAGAACTATGAATAGTCCCCATCAACAAATGGATAACAATGGGGAATCCAAAACCTAAAGCGTACTTTAAAGCTGATTTGGAAAATTTGAACTTAAATTGCTTCACATAATAAAAGTAGACGGGCAAAAAAATTGTTAGTAACCCCAGAGTGTTGCCACTAATCCGGCCTAAAGCTCCTTTTTTCAAATAGACCACAAGAAGTAGGTTGAAACTTGTTGTCAGTAAAAATGAAATTATATTAATCCAAGTTACACCAATAAAGTTTTGCTTCATTTTTAAAAATGACGTGGCATTACCAAATAGTATATTCGGAAGAATTGATAATAAAGTTATTGTAAAATAGGGATAGAAAGGAATATTCTCACTTCCAATAGACCATCCCTTAATAGATCCTATTATTATAATTGGTAGACCAAGAACAAGGAAGGACCCTACTGTAGTAATATTGATGGTAAAATAGAATCTACTTACAGATTCTTCGTCATAACGATGTTCATAATAATACCGTGTCTGTGCTCCACTAAACCCAAAACTAAAAACTACTGTCAGAATTCCGCTAAAGACCTGTAAAAATCCCACAATTCCGTAATCAGATGGAGTCAAAACTCGTGTATATAATGGTATCAAGAAAAAGCTTGATGCGTTTATTAGAATGTCCCCAATAGAATATGCTGAGGCTCCCTTTAAAATTTTCTTTAATGAATACCCATCGATTTCTATCTTCGCTTCTTTCATTGTTGTCCAAAATTACTGTTATAATTCCAACTTAGTGTTTGTATTATCATTTCACCTTATCCAATGATATGTTTTTATCAAATACATCAATGTAAGATTCAGGAACAAGATTATAAACTTTTATATCCAGATCATTACATACTCTTGCTATCTCGTGATATATCAATAATGTATTATAATACCAATAGAAATACTTGAATAGTTCGCCTTTTATCACTGTTCCTGAATCAGTCACATTTGCAATACTCTCTCCATAAAAATGTTTGGTCTTCCTAAGTACGTCATTATTCCTGTTGACAAACAACTCCCTATGCCAATCATTTTCTACACCGATTAGATAAATAACCTTGTATTTTGCAGAAATAGCAAATTGAATTGCACCATTTATTACATTTTGATGACCAATATTTACAATGTTATTAGAAACCAATTTTGTTCTAAACCATTTGCCCGAATAATAAATACTACTGATTGAAAACCTTGTAATTTTTTTATTATTCACCAATAGCAACCATTTTTGAGGAATTACTAAAGTCATTTCCCAATCGACTTGCTCAAAAATTTCAATTAGGGCATGAACTCGCCCTTCTGTTATATTTAAAAATGCAGGATCAATTAAGCAATAGAATTTCGGTTTTAAATCAAAAAAAGCTTGATTTTCTAATGCGAAGTAATTAACACATAGTAAATCAAGATTTTTTATATCATTTATCTCTGAAATGGTTTTTGCACTAGGTCCATTACCAATAATTAGCAAATTTTTATCTGGCAGCAATTCAACTCTGGTAGTTTTCTGAAATCTTAGACTTACCTGGATATATCGAAGTATAAAAATAATGAAACAAAAAAAATTTTTAATATTAATTTTTGTAAAACGTAATATCTTAATTATGCATTTCTTCATATCGAAGCCTTTATATTATGATTCCCATTTTTGTCTAAGATCGTCAATTTTAACAAACTCAGCAATATTATCCTGTAGCCAAGATAAGTCTCTTTTCCACCATTCAAGTTTCTCAAGAAATACGATTTGTTCATCGCTAAACCTCTTCCTTAACATTTTGCCTGGAACACCTACAATAATTGAATAAGGCTCAACATCTTTAGTTACCACTGAACCAGCTCCAATTATTGCTCCATTCCCAATCGATACTCCATTTAGAATCTTTACTCCTTCGCCAATCCATACATCATGACCAATCACGCATACAAAATCGCCTTCAGCATATCTGTATTCAGGAAAAGTGTTATCATGATTAAAAGCAAATCCGGCAAATTGACGTTTTGAAAAAAAAAGAGGGTGAGTCGAAACATATTCTTTTGTTGGATGATTTCCAGAAATAATAGATACATTCTTTGCTATTGAACAGAACTTACCGATTTTTGTGTTTGCAAGATCACTATCACATCCAATATATGTAAATAATCCAATTCTTGAATTTGAAATATTTGTTCGGGCAAAGATCATATTTCTTCCTTCACAATTAGTTACTCTGTTAAGTAGTACTCGATAACTCAATTTACATTTTTTCTTTTGGTTTATGTTAATGATCCAACATAATCGACACAATATCCATAGAAAACTTTTCAATATTGCCTTTTCCTCCCCCACACCGTCTCATTCACTATCTTCGCATAGCTCTGGATGAGCTTGACCACCTTCACCGATACATTGGTGTCATGGTAGTCATCAGGCATCTCCGTCTTCTCCTGGTTGTCCCGCATGGAGACAGCCATCTCAAGGGCCTGGGAGATGTCCTTGGTCGTAATTCCCCCGATGACCACCGTCCCCTTGTCCAATACCTCGGGCCGCTCGGTGCTTGTTCTGATGAGAACTCCTGCAAAGTTGAGCATCGCAGACTCCTCGCTGAGGGTTCCGCTGTCACTGAGCACACAGTAGGCATTCATCTGCAGCTTGTTGTAGTCCAGGAAGCCGAAGGGCTTCAGGCTCTGCACCAAGGGATGGAACTGGAAGTTTCTCTGCTCGATGAACTTCCTGCT
>DUKX01000090.1:0-660 GCA_013329085.1 Methanofastidiosum sp.
TAGCTTCAAGGACACCACAAGCTTTTCTATCAATAAAAAGAAGGTAATCGGCAATTCCTGTAAGAAGTGGGAACTCTCTTACAGCGACACCCCTTGAAGCGCCGAGATCCATTAATTTGTAATCTTGAACTATCCAACCACAATCAAAAAGCATTTTGTCAATATCTTCTCTGGCCCTAGCTTCGTTATTCATAAAAACATCTCTTATACATAAATAAATTGAATATAGTATGGACTTTTACAAAGTTATAGATATGAATTCTATATTTATTCAAGATTATTAAGGAATTTCCCTATAAAAACTTATTCTTTTCTACTTATTCCTTTTTTGAAAGTAGATAAACGCCAATGCATAGAATAAGGATACCGGCTATCTGCATGGGTGTGACTAACTCTCCAAGCACAAAGAATCCTAGAAGTGCAGCAAAGAAAGGTGTAGATAATTCTAGGGCACCGGCCTGTGCCGCTTTGACCCTTTTAAGGCCTTCATAGTATAGAATGTAACCGACCCCAACTATGATTCCAATTATAATCTGATTTACGCTTCCAAAGTGGAATTCTGATCTGAATAGCAAATAGATTGAAAAGAATATGGCCGCAATTAGGAATCTGTAAAATGTAATTATCCCGCAGTTCATATTCTTTAGATACTTTCTTGCA
>DUKX01000090.1:822-3781 GCA_013329085.1 Methanofastidiosum sp.
ATAAGGGTGCCCACAACAGCGATATAGAATATAACAGAAAAATCTTTTTTAGTAATTTTGATATTTCTCCCATTTGTAGAAAGTGCATAGATCAAAGCAACAACTGTTACAAATATTGCTCTGAAAGCTGAAGTCTGGACAACGCTAGAATTGGCATAGGCAAGTTTTGCAAATATGGGCTCAANNCTAATAACAGTTGTAGGATATCTTTGTAAATTGGAAATTCTTTTTTCTCTTTTTCAGAAAGGGTATATCCTGCTTCAAGAACTTCACTAGCCTGGGATGATTTAGATTCTTCTTCCAAAGCATCTCTTCCCTGAATTTCTTTTATAGCAATATACGCTAAAGCCCCAAAAGCCCCAAGGCCAGCTAGGATAATTTTATCTTCATCATCCATGCATTTTATTGGGGATTTAGAAATAAAAAGGTATTTGTTATATTTTATTTATTATTTGATTTTAACTTTGCAATATCCTCATTTTTACCTATGATTGCAAGAGAACTATTCTCAGTTATAGTGAAGCTCCCTCCGGGGATTAGATGAAAAGGTCCTTTCGGCCCCTCTTTCACAGCTATAACCTGAATTCCATAGTTATCGTATAATTTTAATTCAGCAAGTGTCTTGCCCACATAGTCTTTAGGAGCTTTTAGCTCAAAGATTTTATAATCAGGTTCAACAGGAAGCCAATTAATAAGATTTGGCGTTGTGAGAGTTTCTGCAAGTTCTATTGCGACATCCTTTTCAGGATAGATTATTTTTGTAGCCCCAACTAGCCCCAGAATACGGCCATGATCTTCATTTATTGCTTTAGCTATTATCCTTTCAATACCCAAATCCTTGAGATATAGAGTAATCATCACACTTGCTTCAATATTGTCCCCCATACATACTATTGCCGCATCTACAGATTTATCCACAAACTCCGATAACACTTTCCTGTCAGTTGTATCAGCAACAATTGCTTGTGTAACAAAATCTTTAATCTGCTCAACTTTTCTTTCTGATTCATCAATAACTAAGACTTGATTTCCTAGTTTATGAAGGGCAGTTGCAACATTTATACCAAAATTTCCAAGACCAATAACTACAAACTGTTTCATTAAATCACACTCTTATCCAACAAAAATATCTGCTTTTGGATATTTAAAAGATATTTCCTTTTGTTTGCCCAATAATGAAAATCCTATTGCCAATGGGCCTATTCTCCCTATTAGCATAAGTGATATAATTACTAATTTTCCGATTGAACTAAGGTGGGGAGTGATACCCAGAGAAAGACCAACAGTTCCAAGTGCAGAGACAATTTCAAAAAGAAGCGAAATGAAAGAGAATTCTTCTGTGAAAAGCAATATTCCTAAAGCAACGACTATAAAAATCATTGAAGTTATAAAAATACCAAACGCTTTGTCTATTTTCTCGGGGGATATAATTCTCTTGAAGATATTTACGTCTTTTTTGCCTTTTAGAAGATAATATGTGAATAGAACTAATACTCCAAAGGTGCTTGACTTCATACCCCCTCCAGTTCCTCCAGAAGATGCACCTATAAACATCAAGATCATCATAATAAAAAGGCTTGGTAGGTCCATAATAGATATATCAACACTATTAAAACCAGTTGTGCTTGAGGACGATATTGCTTGAAACATAGAGGCCATAATTGAATTGCCCTCCGATAAAAAAATAATAATGAATCCAAATAATATTAGGGTTACTGTTAGCAAGAAGCTAAATTTGGTATAGACTGAAAGTTTTTTCTGCTCTTTTTTATAAGAAGATTTGAAAAATCTTAAGACATCATAGATAACAAAAAATCCGATTGCCCCAAGTATGCACAAAACGCTTATGACTACGTTCAATAAAATACTGCTTTGGTATCCTATAAATCCATCTTTGAATAGTGAGAATCCGGCGGTGCAGAAAGCAGAAACTGAATGAAAGACCCCTAAATACAAAGCATCATTAAAACCAAAATCCTTTGTCCAATAAAGAGAGAGTGCTAAAGCACCCAAAGCTTCTATTGTGAATGTAATTATTGTTATTATTTTTACAAACCATATCATATTCACTGTAGTTGGTCTCTTAACAGATTCTCTTAGAAGTATCCTATCTGTGATAGATATTTTTCCCCCAAGTCCCAAGACCATTAATGTAACCCCTATCATATACCCAAGTGCGCCAATCTGAAATAATAGCAATATTATCCCTTGGCCAAAAAGAGAATAATATGTTCCAGTATCTTCGACTATAAGGCCAGTGGTAGTTGAAGCCGAAGTAGAAGTGAAAAGAGCGTCAATATAATTTTGAGAGATACCAGATGAGGAGGCTATAGGCAACATAAGCAATAATGACCCTATTATTGATATGGAAATATACCCTATTACCAGTAACTGAATTGGCGTTAAAACATCCCATAGTTTTTCTAGAGTGATTTTCTTCATCTGGTCTATCTTTTTTATTTCCTTTTATATCTATTTCTTTTATTTTATTGAAATCCTTAAGATTAAATTTATATTAATTGGAATATATTACTAATATTAAGGGTGTGCAAATGGAACTAATTTTGAGAAATGCTAGATTAAACGATAATAATTATTTACTTGATATAGGGTTTTGTGATGGTAAATTTTGTGAAATAAAAAAGAATATCACTGAAAAAGGCGATGAGGAAATTGATCTTAAAGGAAGATTCGTCTCTCCGCCGTTAGTTGAGATACATGTCCACATGGATGCAGCTCTTACTGTGGGTGAGCCCAGATACAATCTTGGTGGATCTCTTTTGGAAGGCATTGATATATGGGCAGAGAGAAAAAAGACCCTTACAAAAGAAGATGTCAAGAACAGAGTTAGAAAAGCTTTGAAATGGGAGATTGCAAACGGAGTCACAAGAGTTAGGACACATGTTGATGTTTGCGACCCATCCCTAAAAGCTCTAAATGCATTATCTGAAATCAAAGA
>DUKX01000073.1 GCA_013329085.1 Methanofastidiosum sp.
TGGCAGGCGGCCCCATTTTGGCAGGGTCAGGCTGCGTTTGAAACTATATTCGGGATAGTCCCAAGAATTGTTCTTGGGTCAATGATTGCATATTTAGTTTCTCAAAATCTTGATGTAAAGATATTCATGCTTTTTAAGAATAAGTACCCAAAGCATCTATGGCTTAGGAATAATGCAGGAACTATGATAAGCCAGCTTGTAGACACAGTTATTTTCATCACAATCGCATTTTATGGAACTACCTCCATAGATATTCTACTGTCATTAGTTGTAGGGCAGTATATAGTAAAATGGATCATAGCTGTTCTTGATACACCTTTTTTATACATTGTAAAATTCATTTACAATAAATATTAATTCGATTTCAATAAACCATTTGATTTATATACTTTTAACCCCTAATAAAATGGTAATAATATGGAAGAAGAAATTGATAGGGATATTGATGGAGTTCCAAAGGCAAGACTCAGCAATAGAGACAGTATAATACTTGCAATAGTCTTAATAATTTTCATGATTGCGGCATATATAATCTTCATGTGATTGATACTATGGAACATGTACCTAAATTCAAAATGTGGCTCGAAGACAAGGAAAAAAGATATATTCTAGGAAAGGGAACTGCTGACCTTTTGCTTAAAATTAAGGAGTTGAAATCAATCTCTGAAGCAGCAAACTTTTATAATATATCCTATGCCCACGCATGGAGGAAGATAAGAGCAATTGAAAAGAGCTCTGGTCAGGAGATTATTTCTAGAACAAGAGGAGGTAAAGGCGGCGGCCATTCAGAGTTAACGCCATTTGGCGAAAAGATACTATCTGAGTATACCCAAACAAAAGAGGTTCTTGAGAAGTGTATCAAAAATCTATAACTTCTCTATAATTTCTATAATTTTATCTATTTGTTTATGATCAATTACGGGGATCCCGTTATAATTCTGAATCTTATTTGAGATTAGACCTGATATGCAGAAAACTTCTTCCCTCAGATCCTTTAATATGTCGGCTTCATCCCTCGCACAGAGAATTTTTGGGCAATTATATTCTCTAAACCCTTCAAGAATAAGGTAATCGGATTCAAAATTATTTAGGAAATCTTCTGTCTTTAGGTCATAATATAAGATTGCCTTCCCCTTTGGATATACTAAACCGACTCTTTCTGCGCCAGAAGCGTGGTGTTTGAATGTGTCAGTTCCTTCAGTTTCTATAGAGAAGCTATCGATGTGGATGCTTTTGGCAGATGAAACAGAATACCCTTCTTTGACGAGGGCATTTATAATTGAAGTTACAACTGTGGTCTTTCCGGATTTTTTAAAGCCATACACCCCAATTATTTTCATAAAGATAAAAAAAGTCCTTTCTTTATAAATTGAATCATGGCAAAATTTAAAAGTAGTTTTGCAAGTCAATGTGTATGAATAAAATAAAGGTCGAGGTAAATAATATATCTAAGAGTTTTGTTAATTCTGACGATGGGAAACCTCTACCTGTAATCGAAGATGTTAGTTTTGATGTTTTTGAGGGTGAATTTCTTTGCATAGTTGGATCTTCTGGTTGCGGTAAAACAACAATTTTGAGGATAATAGCAGGCTTGCAGCAAGCTGATACCGGCGAAGTTCTACTCGATGGGAAAAAAGTTGAATCCCCTTCCTCAAAAAAAGGAATGGTCTTTCAAGAATTTGCACTGTTTCCTTGGAGAACGGTCGAGAAAAATGTTGAATTTGGTCTTGAGTACAAGGGATTACCACCAGAAGAAAGGAAAGAGTTATCCAAAAAATTTATTTCGATGGTTGGCTTGAGTGGATATGAGAACAGTTATCCCCATCAACTGTCGGGTGGAATGAAGCAAAGAGTGGCAATTGCAAGGGCATTAGTTAATGACCCTGATGTTTTACTCATGGACGAACCATTTGGGGCACTAGATGCACAGACAAGAAATATTCTCCAAGATGAGCTCTTACGAATATGGACTGAAACAAAAAAAACAATTATATTTATCACACACAATGTTGACGAGGCAGTTTACCTTGGAGATAGGGTTTTAGTTTTAACTAAAAGGCCTGCAAAAATAAAAAAGGAATTTAAGATTGCTCTTTCTAGAAAGAGAAATAGGACCAATACAGAATTTGTAATGCTAAGGAAAGATATTTTGGAAGAACTTATGGAAGAGATTAATATACAGTCCCCTCCATCCACCTGAGAAGTTTTTTCTCTACAACGTATCTGAATACCCAGTTTATCCCTAGCCCTATAAGGCCCAAGGCTATCATATATGAAAGAACATTATCCATTCTGTGGAGATAGTAATACCACCAGATCTTATACCCAAGACCTTCTTTACTTACCCCAAAAAGTTCTGCTGCAACAAGACACATCCACCCTATTCCCATTGCAACTCTTAGTCCAACCGCTATATCTGGAAACGATGAGGGGAGACCAACTGATTTAAGTAAGTCTTTATTCTTGGTACATCCTAAAACCTTCGCCGCCTCAACTAATGTTTTTGGAACACTACTAAATCCTGAATAAGTGTTTGTAAGTATTGGAAAAAATGCCCCGATAAAAATAATAAATCCTGCAGACTGATGGGTTAATCCAAACCAGACAATTGCAAAAGGTATCCATGCAAGAGGTGGCACAGGCCTTAATAATTCTATTAAGGGGTCCATCAAATTGTCTATTTTCTTAAACCACCCCATCGCCATTCCAATAGGTATGCCAAAAATAATAGCAAAGAACATCCCTATTGCAAAATGGTACAAACTTATTAATAAATCGGCGAATATCTCCATTCTTACTATCAAATCGTATAAAGATGTGATCGTTTCAGTGAAACTTGGTAGAATAAATGAGTTATTAACTATAAAAACTGCAATAAATTGCCATATGGCAACTGCTATGCCAAGTGATATTATAGTATAAATCCTATACTTTTTTAGAAAATTGTCGTATCCATTCATTTGGATAAAAAGTAAAAAATTAATTTAAATATTTATCCTTTATTTTTTAGTGACTTCGTCGTATAGTTTTGTATCTATGAGATCTTTTGCTGTAAGGAGATTTTTTGTGTACCCAAGATCGTAGTGCTCTTTTGCATATGCTTCCATGTACGAAATTATGTCATTTGGATTATGGATATATGTTGTGTCAGAGTTTTTCATAGAATACTCGACAACTTCTTTGCTTAATCCAAGTTTCCTTGAGGCTATTTCTGCAGACTCTTCTGGATTTTCATTGATATATTCAGTGGCTTTGATGTGGATGTTTATAATTTCCTTTACGAGCTCTGGATTTTCCCTCATTAGTTTTCCGCTGACTAAAAGAACGCAACAGGCATGACCTGGCCACATTTCTCCGGACTCAACTACGCTCTTTCCATTACCATTTATTTCTAGAAGAGCAGGTGAAGGATGAGGTAAGAACACTGCATCAATTTGTTTGGCTGTTAAAGCAGTAGTTGCATCCCCTGGCCCCATGGCTTTTATATCTACTTTTGAAACATCTATTCCGTTGTCCATTAACCATTTCTTTAATACCATATCCTGTATTGATCCAGGTGGAAATGTACCTATCTTCTTTCCAATAAAGAATGATGGACCGGTATAGTTACTTTCTGGCCATATGGATATATCTGAGCCCTGTGTTTGGGCAGCAGCAACTATTTTGGCATCTAGACCTTGGTCAATTGCAGGTATAGGTGGTGTTGCACCTACATAGGCTATGTCAATCTGCCCACCTAACATTGCCTGCATCTCTGGAGGCCCAGAAGGAAATTCATAATCTGTTACTTTTTCAATTCCATACTTCTTAAGATCGTTTAGCCACCACCCTTTTTCCATTGCAATCATTTCTGCAATCTGGTGGGTGCTTGGCTGGTATCCTATCCTAAGTTCGGTCATTTTTTTTGTATCATCTGTTCCTTGCCCTACACATCCTAGGAGGAGTGTCGAAGCAATCAAGATAGAAGCGATTATCCCAAATATTTTTTTCATTTAATTCACCTGCATGGTAATTATTATTCTAATATATAAATTTTTCTATTATAGTATAAAATTATTACCCAAAAGTATAAATATATGTTCTATGAATATACATTAAGGTGATAAGTTGGGATATACGGAAGCAGAAAGATTAAAAGAGATCATATTTTTTACTAATGATAGATTTAAAGTTGAGTTGGAGTCACTTTTAGTAAAAAGCTTTGGGAGTATCAAAAATTTTTCTGATATTTCCGGGATACCTCTCCCAACCCTCTACAAAATATTTTCTGGTGACCGGGAACCAAATCTCAAAACACTAAGAAAGATTTATGAAGTGCTAAAAGAGGGGGAAGAGAAAAATAATAAATTCATAGCACTAATTGCTTCAAGACCTGTTCTTAACATGCTTGACGAGAGTTATGTTTCAGATAGCGATAGTAAATATCTGATAAAGGAGTATCCTGCAACTAGCATCGAAGAAGTATTTATTCAGTCTATTAGGGCAGAACGGGAAGGGGCAAGTGCACTAGTATGCGCCCCTATAGTAAGCTCGATTGTAGAAAAAGTCGTTACAATCCCAGTAGTCACAATAATGCCACAAAAAAGTATTTTAATTGCACTAAAGACTGCAGCTAAGAAATTAAAATCATGATTATACCTATAATAAGATTTAAATATCTCCTTTTTCTAATAATAATGGGACAATATAGGTGAAATTATGAAAAACAAAACAAAATTATTCTCGGCAATATTTATTGGAATACTTTTAGTAGGAATCGCTCTGCCTTCTGTTTTCGGATTTGCAGTAATAGAAACTGTTACATTAAATCCAATATTTGATACAACAATAAGTGAAAGAAATCCAACTACTAACTATTGCACGTATGGAGACATTTGGATTGGAAAATCTACTTCTGATGCAATGGAAGCTAGAGGTATTATTCGTTTTGACCTAAGTAGTATACCTTCTGGCGCAACTATAACAAAAGCTGACTTAACACTTTATTTTCATAAAATGGAGGCTGGAACAGGTGCTGCAACTGTCGGATCATATTGGATTGTCAACGGCGCCCCTGTTTGCTCAACTACTACTTGGATAAAAAGAAGTGGTACCTCAAACTGGAGTAATCCCGGGGGGGAGTATAGTTCTGCAGTTGGGCCAATGAGCACCACATCTGCATCTTGGGACAGTCACGATGGAGACAAACATGTATTGAATGTAAAGTATTTTGTTGAAAAATATGTCAATGGAACATTTAGCGGTAACTATGGATTTATGCTTAAGGCAACAAGTTCCAATGATAAAGTACAGTTTTATTCTGTAGAATCCGCACCTGCTGGGAAAAAGCCAGTATTAGTTGTTACATATGAAGTCGTTGGACCCTCACCAGTAGCAAAACCAGATTTAACCATAACTGAGATTACAAAGGACAGCTCTGATCGGGTTATACTCAAGATAAAGAACAATGGACCAGCAGATTTCAGTGGAAATCTTGGAGTGCAAATATGGTTTAATGGGGTTTCTAAATATAACGTCACAGGATCTGCAAATATCCCGAATGGAGCAATAGCGACTTTTACAGCGACTACTCTTACTTTGCCAGATGGATCAACAACTGTAAAAGCGAAAGTAGATCCAAGCGATAGTATAGAAGAACAAAATGAAACTAATAATGAGCGGACTGAGACCATAACAATCGGATCTCCTCCTGCATCAAACAATCCTCCGCAGGCAAATGCAGGCGCCAACAAAACTTCTAAAGTTGGGCAATCTGTTAGTTTTAATGGCTCTAGCTCTACAGATTCAGATGGCACTATAATTAGCTATGCATGGGCCTTTGGAGATGGGGGTAGTTCAGCTGGATCAACAGTAAGCCACGTATACTCTTCTCCAGGTACATATACAGTTTCACTAACAGTCACAGATAACAGCGGAGCCACAAATACCGATACAGCAATTGCCATAATCACAGAAGATTCAACTACGCCACCGGCTACAACAAATAAACCTCCAAAAGCAGATGCGGGAAACGATGTTAAAGTAAAAGTTGGCGAGGCAGTTCATTTTGATGCTTCTGGATCAACAGACCCTGACGGAACAATAACAAAATATTCTTGGGATTTTGGAGACGACAGGGATTCAGATGAAAAGGAGCCTCTCCACTCATATGCAACACCAGGTGTTTATAAAGTGACTTTAGTCGTAACAGATAACAACGGGGAAACAGACAGAGATGTAATCTATGTCACAGTTGAACAAGAGTCAAGCTTACCAATAAAAGGTGTACCTGGATTTGAGATTCCTGGAGTATTGGGTGCGGCTGCATTAGTCTATTACTACTTCAGAAGGCGGAAGAATTAATCTCTTTTTTTCAGTTAATTATTTAAATTATTTTCAAACGAGTTAAGTAGGGAGATTTTATGGTCAAAGCTAAAGGGAAAAAAGATAAAAAAATCATTAGTAAAGAAAAATTTTCTTTTAAGGGAATTAATAATTTTGATAATTATCTTATCATTATAGGTCTCGCACTATCTATAGTTACTGGATATTTTATGAGGTCTTGGCCTCTAAGATTTAACAGGCTATTGGGTTATGACCCCTATTTCTTCTTAAGAGAAGCTGCTTATTACCTATCAGGAGGACTCCCCGAGATAGATCCAATGGCGCCAACAGTTGTTAGATCCTTTGTGGCTGAAGATTTGCAAGGTCTCCCTATATTGACCTCAATTATATCAAAAATAACTGGTGCCGATCTCCTAAAAGTCCATATGTATCTCCCGATATTCATAGGGATAATTGGTGCAATTTTGATATACTTTGTTGCATTAAAAGCATGGGGAAATAAGTATGTCGCAGTTATATCCTCTTTCTTCCTTGCAATAATGCCTGCATTTATCTACAGGACTGCCGGAGGGGGGCTGTGGAAGGATACAGTCGGCTCATTTTTCTTTATTCTTTTCATGCTGTTAGCCATGTTCATCATTAAAGAGAAGGAAAGAAACAAAATTATATTATATGGGGTGCTCTCACTTATTGTCTTGATATTGTATGCAAACACATTCGGTAATTTCTTCTTTATACCATTAATAGTTGCAACTTATGTCCTTTTCAAACCTTTCATCAAAGAGACTAAAAAAATCAAAAATCTTACGTTCAAAGATAAAATCCTAAAGGATCTTGATATGTGGGTATTGGTGGGAGTTTGCTTTGTTTCTTTGATTTATGCCAATTTTTTGATACCCACATATAAATTGGAATCACTTAGAATTTATCTNNAAGACAGGAGATATTATATTGTTTTTATGGCTGTGCTTTCTGTCATCCTTATTGCGATAGCCGAGTTTGTGCTAAACTACAACATACTTGGATATCTATTCAAGAGCATCGATATCAGCGGGATATCTGGTCAGGGCCAGTCAAGTACATTCTCTGACTTTTTGGACAAATTCTACTTATTCCCAATAATGGCGGCAATAGGTGTAGTATATGGGATATCTCAGATTCTTAATAATAAAAATGCCAAACAAACTCTCTTTCTTTTGTCCGCTTTTGCATTTAATACATTCATGTCATATCAGATGCTGAGAAACTCATTTTTCGGAGGCATCACATTTGCTATAATGGCGGCATTTGGATTTATGGGAGCTTATGACTTTTTTACAAACAAGTTTTCAAAAGAAAAGGCAGTTCCAATTACCATAATTATTCTTGTTATATTCAGTTCTCTGTCTCTCTATAATCCTTTGGATCAGAGATATGGCGGTTCAATTCCATATAGAACTTCTCAATCCCCCCACCTTGATGACAACTGGCTCTCTGCACTCCTGTGGTTAAACGAGAATACCCCCCAGGAAGAGATAGTCTGCAACTGGTGGGATTATGGATACTGGATACAGACAGTCGGGGGAAGGAGAACAATATCAGATGGTATGCGAAGCGGAATGGGTCCATGGATAAGTGGATTCGGAGAGTTCCTTGGCGCTACAGATTCCACCGGTATTCAGAAGATTACAGCAATGGAGCAGNNTTTAGGACTGCTTATTTCTATTTCAAAGGCACATCTAAATTGAACAATGCAACTACATATGTATATGAAAGCGGCGCAACTAGACTTTTCTTGGTCACTGGCGAGACAAATACTTACTGTTACATAGAGCAGAATAATCAGCGTTACGGTGTTTCAAACTTTGTCATTGAAAATCCAAATGACAAGAACTNNGCTATTATGATGCCTGAAACTATAAAAGATACTTTATTTGCAAGACTTATTGTTTATGAGGACGGTCTTCAAAACTATAATCTTGTATACGATAATGGCTATGTAAAAATTTATAGAATATTAAGATAACAGCTGATACTATGCAAACTTACTTAACTTTTTTTATTTCTATAATTGTCAGTTTTTTAGTTACTTTTTTTTTGATACCTAGATTCATTCAGAAATTCTTAGAAGAAGGCCACGTTGTAAAAGATTACTATAAAACTAAAAAAACTCTTGTTCCAACTATGGGGGGTCTTCCTATACTAATGGGAGTTCTATCCTCTTTGATTATAATCCAGCTTTTTTTCCCGCAGATTGAGGAACTTTTGATATTTTATTTTGTGATTTTTATTTATGCTATTTTTGGGTTGGTGGATGACCTTGTGAATGTGGGGCGGAAAATAAAACTCATAGCCCCCTTCTTTTTAGCATTCCCGATAGCACTTCTAAATCTGGATACCAATCTCTCACTTATATTCATAGAGATAGAACTTGGGATACTATTCTCCTATATTATAGCCCCCCTTTATGTCATGGTTGTTTCAAACTTAGTAAATATGCATTCAGGATTCAACGGGATTTCAGGGGGCGTTACCACCATACTCTTGGCATTTTCGGCCATAGCGTCTTTCATAAAATATGGGTACATTGGTCTTGTTTATGTTGCACCGATACTGGGGGCAATGATAGCTTTCATGTACTTCAATAAATACCCTTCAAGGATATTCTTAGGCAATATCGGCACTCTTATGATAGGGGGAGCACTTGGAGGATTTATAATATTCCAGAATATGGAGATATTTGGAGTAATAATACTAATACCCCATATAATCAACTTCTTAATGTTTGTCTACTGGAAAATACGTGGGTATCCCCACATTAAATTTGGAAAAGTAGATCAAAATGGAATACTTCACGTTCCAAATAATCTTACCGTGAAATGGTTTTTACCTTATTATTTTCCTATGACTGAAAAAAAAGCCATATTATTATGTTACTTGTTTTCCGTTCTGTCTGGCATAGCCGGGGTATTGTACGTTTTACCAAGATAATCATCAGATAATTTTAAATTCTTTTTATTATACTATTTTTCTATGGCAGATTACTTTGTTCATGAAACTGCTGAAATTTCTAAAGGTGCTTTAATTGGCAAAAATACTAAAATTTGGCATCAATCACAGATTAGGGAAGGGGCAAAAATAGGCGAGAACTGCATCATAAGCAAGTGTGTTTACATTGACTTTGATGTGAAAATTGGAAACAATGTTAAGATCCAGAATGGTGTTTCTGTTTATCATGGCGTTGAAGTTGAAGATGATGTTTTTTTGGGCCCCCACATGACATTTACAAATGATTTATACCCAAGAGCTTTCAACAGTAACTGGGAGCTTGTTACTACCCTCGTTAAGAAAGGAGCCTCTATTGGCGCTAATGCTACTATAATATGCGGAACGACTATTGGTGAATATGCTATGGTGGGATCAGGTGCAGTAGTTACAAAGAATGTTCCGGCATATGGGCTTGTGTTCGGAAATCCTGCAAAGCTCAAAGGTTTTGTCTGCAAATGTGGCAGAAAAGCAGTCAAAATTGGTGACGAGAAAGATAAAGTTTTAATGGAATGCACAGTATGCAAGACTACCTTTTATTTGAATAAAGATGACTATGGACTTTTAGAGGAATAAAAATGATACCAATTGCAAAACCATCTATAGACCAAGAGGAGATAGAAGCTGTCAAATCTGTATTAATGAGCGGAAATATTGCCCAATCAAAAAAAGTCGATGAATTTGAAAAACAATTTGCAGATTATATTGGTACAGAATATGCAATATCTACCTCTAATGGAACAACAGCTTTGCATGTTGCCCTTCTTTCAAATGGCATAGGGAAGGGAAATGAGGTCATAACTACCTCGTTTACCTTTGTTGCAACGGCCAACTCTGTCCTTTTCACAGGTGCAAAACCAGTCTTTGTTGATATAGATCCAAATTCCTTTAATTTAGACCCTTCTTTGATAGAAGACAAAATTACTAAAAAGACTAGGGCAATAATGCCCGTTCACTTATACGGGCAAGCGGCAGATCTAAAGGCAATAAATGAGATATGTGAGGATCATAATCTAATCTTGATAGAAGATGCCGCCCAAGCGCACGGGGCAAAATTTGACGGGAAAANNTATGAAAAAGCAAGAAAGTTTAGAAATCATGGTCAGGAGAAAAGGTACTACTATGATGCACTGGGATTTAACTTTAGGATGACTGATATTTGTGCAGCCATCGGTATTTGTCAGCTGAACAAACTTGACGGATTTAATAAAACTAGAAAAAAAAATGCAGAATATTTTTCAAAAAAATTATCTAAAATAGACTACTTGCAACGTCCAAAAACTAATTCAAATAATGGGCACGTTTTCCACCAGTATACTTTGAGGATAAAAGATGGCAGAAGGGATGAAGTAATTCAAGGTCTTGAGAAAGCTGGCATAGGTTATGGAATTTACTATCCAATGCCATTACATAAACAGCCCTTATATATTGAACTTGGATACAAGGATAAACTAAAAGAAACAGAAAAAGCTGCAGAGGAAGTTATATCAATTCCTGTTCACCCATTATTAAATAAAGAAGAGATTGAACATATTGTTTCGTTCTTTGAGGAATTCAAATGATTAAAATTGGAGTAATAGGCGCCGGCGTTATGGGGGGCCACCACATAAGAAATCTTGCGTCTATGGATGTTGAGCTAGTTGGCATATCTGACATTGACAAAAAAAGAGTTACTGAATTATC
>DUKX01000247.1 GCA_013329085.1 Methanofastidiosum sp.
AATCGAAATAATCAATAACTTGACAAATGCAGAAATCTTTTTTAATATTGGAGGGGTAGTCTGGCCAGAACTCTTCATTAGTTTTGCTATTTTCCCAATCTCAGTTTCTTCCGCAGTTGCATAGACAATACCTTGTCCCCTCCCACTAATTACAAAAGTTCCCCCATAAGCCATACAATACTTTCCTTCGTTATTTTTATTATTGGGATCATCTTCTGTACCTTTTTGGACAGGCATTGATTCTCCTGTAAGCATTGATTCGTCTAAGTGCAAACTCTTTGAAGATAATATCCTAAGGTCAGCAGGTACTTTATCTCCAGACTCGATAATTACTACATCACCTGGAACTAGGTCCCTTGCGGGGATTACTTTATTTTCTCCATCCCTAATTACCTTACACTTATCAACAAGCATATCTTTCAGAGCATCAATTGAGGCTTCAGCTTTGCCTTCTTGAATAAAACCAATCACGGCTGTTGCTATAACAACTCCTATGATAACCCACATGTCCATTATAATATCCTCTTCTCCCATGAAAGCCCATAGGAAAAAACATGCAAAAGCTGCTACTATCAGAACCATCAGCAAAGGGTTATTGAACTGCATTAAAAATCTGACAATTGGCCCTCTTTTCTTGAATTTAATTTCATTATGTCCATACTTTTCAAGTCTTGAGGCCGCTTCTTTAGAGGAGAGCCCACCCGTAGATGTACTCAACTTCTCTATTATGTCCTTACTAGTTAATTTGCACCAATCTAATTTTGTTTCCACGGGCATCCCTCCTTTATTATTTTGTATATCCAATGTGGTATTATCTTACCCTTTATAAAATTTTCGTCTACCCTAATTTTGTTAGAAATAATTATTTAAATAACAAATAATCATATAGTACAGTGAGAAAATGACACCTAATCTCCCAAATTTAAATGACAACTCCTCAAAAGGAATTATTTATTTTGTAATAATCACATTTTTTATAACTTACTTAATGGATGCAGTAATATTTCTTAATGGTGGCCTTACATACCAGAATACATTTGCATTTCTAATTGCCATGATGTTTGTACCGCTAATTGTATCTGTTATACTTACCAAATTCTATCTTAAAAGAAAACTTTCATCATTTGGATTAAACAAAGGCAATAGTATTAAATATTATTTAGCTGCATATCTTTATCCATTTTTATCTATTGGGTTAGGAGTTCTTCTATTTACAATAATGGGATTTGGAATTCTAAGAACTGATTTGGATTTAATATTTCCGACTCAGTATGGTATTCCTATCTATATCTATTTAATCAACTATTCAATTGCCCCTATTTTTCCTAACTCTATATTCGCATTTGGAGAAGAGTATGGGTGGCGTGGATACCTTCAGGACCTCTTGCTAGAAAAGTTTTCTATCTTAAAGACTCTATTGCTAACTGGTGTTATCTGGGGGCTTTGGCATGCACCTTTAATTGCAATGGGATATAACTACAACCAGTATCCTTTACTAGGAGTATTTCTCTTTACTCTTTGGACTATCTTCATAGGTATATTCTTTGGCTGGTTAAAAATTAAATCAAAATCAGTTTTGACTGCAGCACTTGGACACGGTGCAATAAATGCTTACGTTGGATTTGGGATAATCTTTGCACAAACAAATAATCAACTATTAGGTGTTCCTTTTGGCATTCCTGGATTGTTAGCATTCTTCATACTTGCATTAGTATTCTTATGGGATCTAAAGAGAAGCTATCCCAAAGATTTCTGATATTGCCATCTCTAAAATATCAATTGACTTAAGATACTCGTCAGTGTCGATACATTCCATATCTGTATGATCTAAAGATGAGTTACCGGGACCATAGGTAACTATGTTCTCTGTCAACCTAACAAGGAGATTCATATCGGAAGATCCTGTTTTTTTCTTATATTTTGGGGAAAATCCATTTTCCCTTATCGCTTTTACTAATGTTTTTACAAGTATGTTATTCTTTGAAGTGATTACTCCATTGACACCTTCGACTAGCTCGATTTCACCGTCAAGTAGTTGTGATATCTCTTTTAAGACGGTTTCATGAGACAACCCAGGCGGGATTCTAAAGTCAATTGTTACCCTGCATTCACTTGGCATAACATTACTTTCAGATTTTGCAGATATTGAAGTTGGTGAAAAACTGAGAGATTCAAACAAGTTGTTTCCTTTATATAGCGTAGAGACTTTGTTTGAAAAATCTATGAACTTTAATATTGGATTATCTCCTTCTGAAGAGGAATGTGAAGCTTTACCCTTAAACAATATCTTCAGAAGCAATCTACCTTTGTATCCTATTGTAATCCCATCAGCAGAGCCAGGTTCACCTAAGAATATGAAATCGGCTTTTACCTTTTTCATTAACTCGATAGTACCTCTAGAATTTGGGGCTTCTTCACCAGTAACTCCAGCAAAGATAAGTGTTCCTTTGAATTTTTTATTTTTAAACCTAATAAAGGAAGAAAGTAGAGCTGCAAGAGATGATTTAGCGTCACATGCCCCTCTGCCATATATTTTCTTGCCATCAATTCTAAAAGGAACCTCTCCACTGACCGTATCCATATGACTTGTCAGAAGAATGTAAGGAGGGCCAGAGCCAATTTTTGAAATAACATTCCATTCTTTGTCTTGTTCGACATTTAATTTATTATTTTTAAGAAAATTAAATAAAAAATCAGAGACTTCTTTCTCTTTCTCTGATGGGCTATAGATTTTTATTATCTCTTTAAGCAGGTTAACTTCTTCCAATAATTTCACCTGTCGCCTCAACAACCCTGTCAATATGTTCCTTTTCAATTATTAAAGGTGGGAGGTATCGGACTACAAGTTTTCCTGCAGTAAGTGCAAGTACTTTTTTCTCCATAAGTTGTGCAAGATATGGCCCTACCTTCTGCTTCATCTCAATACCAATCATAAGGCCAATACCCCTTATCTCTTTGTAAACAGTTTCATCTATACTCTTCTTCAGTTGAGAAAGGAAATACTCTCCATTTTCCTTTGACCTTTCTACAAGTTTCTCTTCTTTTAGTGTCCTTATTGCTGCCAGAGAAGCATTACATGCAAGAGGATTTCCTCCAAATGTGGTGCCGTGTTCTCCTTTATCAAGGTTTGAAAGGTCTTCTCTTACGACAGTTGCACCCATAGGTATTCCACCGGCTATCCCCTTTCCTAGACATAAGATATCTGGTGAAACATTGTATCTATTTATTGCAAACAACTCTCCAGTTCTTCCAAATCCGGTCTGGACCTCGTCTACAATCATCAATATTCCTTTTTGATCACAAATCTCCCTGACACCTTTTATGAAATCCATGTTAGCTGGTTTAACTCCACCTTCCCCTTGAACGGGCTCTAGTATAATTGCAGCAGTATTATCTGTAATTACCTCTTGAAGTTTTTCTAGATTATTATATGCAGTATGGCAAAACCCTGGAACCAAAGGAAGGAAAGGTTTTTTGTATTCTGCCTTCCAAGTTGCTGAAAGAGCCCCCATTGTCCTTCCATGAAATCCAAATGTGAACGAGATAATATCTGTCTTTCCAGTAATTTTTCTTGAAAACTTTAATGCTGCCTCTACAGCCTCAGCACCAGAGTTTGAAAGAAAGGTTTTTGTAAGTCCTTTCGGCGTAATTTCAGCCATTTTTTCCAAAAGCTCTGCTCTCTTGTCATTATAAAATATCTCGGGGCATGAAATTAAAGTATCAGACTGCTTTTTTATGGCTTGGACTATCTTTGGGTGAGAATGTCCAAAAAGGCAAACCCCATGACCTGCCACACAGTCTATGTATTCATTGCCTTGACTATCATAAAGATAGACACCTTTACCAGAAATAATTTCTAGATCTCTCTTATAGTAGACGCCGCTACCATACTTTTCTTCTAGGTCTTTATAGATCATCTTGAGATCACCGTTCTCTTGCCATTCAAGGCATTTTCTAATGAATTATCTAGATTACCTCTTGCAATTATTACTCTAGGGCTTCCCTGCTCTACAGCTTCTTTAGCGGCAAGGAGTTTTTTCTTCATACCTCCATCCGCAAATTGATAAGCTTCATCAATCTGTAATAAGTTGAGTTCTGTTACAAGCTTTCCATCCTTTAGAAATCCATCAACATTTGTCATCACTACTAGGTCAGCAGATAAAGCAGATGCTATTGCAGCTGCAGCCCTGTCTCCGTCTGTGTTCACAATATCCCCTTCAGCGCTGATTGCCAAAGGACAGACAATGGGCAAATATCCTTTATCAAGCAACAT
Organism: Methanofastidiosum sp.; assembly: GCA_013329085.1. GTDB lineage: Archaea > Methanobacteriota_B > Thermococci > Methanofastidiosales > Methanofastidiosaceae > Methanofastidiosum > Methanofastidiosum sp9950u. The sequence continues at coordinate 4,274 of DUKX01000247.1, forward strand.
GTTAAGTATTTCTTTATTGACACTCTCTACTTTCCCCGTGTAGTCATCCTTTAATATTTTCTTTTTACCATCTTCAATGATCTTAATAGAATCTTTTCTCTTGGCAAGCAAGACCTTTCCGTCGGCACCTGATAGCCCAAAAGCATTAGTTCCTGATTTTTGGAGTAGCTTTACAAGTTCCTTGTTAATCTTTCCAGCCATTACCATTTCCATGATTTGGACTGTTTCAAGATCGGTGTACCTTGACCTAAATCCAGAGACAGATGTAACAAACTTTGTTTCTTTCCCAAGCTTTTTGGAAACTTCTGTGGTCTCATATGACCCCCCATGAACGACAATTATCTTTTCTTTCTTTGATAGCTCGGCTATCTCTTTTGCTAAGCTTTGAACCTCTGTACCAAGGCTTCCACCAATCTTTATTACAATCATCTAATCACCTAAATCGGATGGTATCCGATATATTTTAGGCCGGTATCTTCTTCAAGGCCGTACATAATGTTCATGTTCTGAACCGCAGCACCAGCTGCACCTTTCATAAGATTGTCTATAGCTGAAAAGACAATCATTCTCTTGTTTTCTCTATCAAGTTCAAATCCAACTTCACAGAAGTTTGAGCCAGTTAATATCTTGGGGTCAGGATGCCTATAAATTCCTTTTTTCTGCTTTACAACTCTAAAGAATTTGTTCTTTTCTGAGAATTCTCTATATATCCCTCTAATTTCCTTTTCGTCATAAGGCTGATTTAAGAAGAGGTAAATTGTAGAGAATATTCCTCTTACCATCTCAATAGCATGGGGGGCCATTGTAACTTTAAATCCAGTTTCCTGCTCCACTTCCGCTATATGTCTGTGGTAAATTGGTGAGTAGCATCTAATAGCCCTTGATCTCTCTGGATGATGAGTAGAGGCGCTGAAAGAATCCCCTGAAGCAGATGACCCTATCTTGCTGTCAATTACTATTCTATCCTTATCCATGTTGAGATGTCTTAATGGATACAATGCCATAATCATTGATGTGGCAATGCAACCTGGATTTGCAACTAATTTAGTCTTCTTTATCTCTTCTCTATGAATCTCAGGGATGCCGTATACTGCTTTTTCTAAGAGCTCAGGACACTTGTGGTCAAGCCCATACCATGACTTGTATACATCCTTATCCTTAAGTCTCAAATCTGCCCCTAAATCAATTATCTTTACGCCTGTATCATAGAATTCCCTAAGGTAGTCCATTGAAACACCATGGGGAAGACAGAAGAATACTAGGTCAGAATCAAAGGATTCTTTAATTGATGAGAATTTAATGTTAAATCCTCTTAAATTTGGATGAATCATATGCACATAAGAGCCAGCATTTGACTCAGATGTGATCCTATCAAGTGTTACTTCAGGATGATTTACCAATAGTCTTAGTAACTCTCCTCCAGTATACCCTGAAGCACCAATAATTGAAACTTTCATTTTAATTACCTCTTTGCTACTTCAATAACATAATCAACTACTTTACCTGGTATATTAACACCTGTTGGTGCAATACTATTCTTAAACTCCATAGTGTAATTGACTTCATTTACTAAAAGCTTTCCTCTGTCTTCCAATAGATCAATTGCAACTACTCCGCCACCAACAGCTTCTGCGGCTTTAAGACAAATTTCTGATATTTCATCTGTCAACGGACAATTGGAGGCGACTCCACCGCGGGCTGTATTTGTTATCCAGTGTGGAGAGTTCCTGTAAATAGCTCCAATTACTTCGTCTCCAACAACAAACGCCCTAATATCTCTCTCAGGTTTGTTAATGTATTCTTGGATATAAAACACTGAGTGGTGATATGAACCAAGTACGACTTTGTGTTCAAGTATACTTTCTGCAGTTTCCTTGTCATTTACCTTTGAAAGTAGTCTTCCCCAAGAACCAGTTGCAGGTTTTAATACTGCAGGATACCCAATCTTTTCAATAGCCTGAATAGCCTCCTCAGGGGTAAAAGCAATGTATGTTGTAGGAGAAGGGACTTTATGTTTTGTCAAAGCTAAAGTTGTTAAAACTTTATCCCCACAAGTATTAGCGGTTTGGTAAGTATTGACTGTTTTGACTCCCATTTCATTTAATACCTTAAGAGAGTAAAGAGCTTTAAGATGACTTATTTCCCTTTCCAGTACTACATCATAATCCATTTTTTCGAAATCTGTTATATTGAATATTGCACATCTCGTATCCATTCTTTCTACTTCAATCCCTCTATTCCTAAATTCTTCGAGTAAAAACTTCTCGTCAAGTCTGACTCTTGAATAAAGCATTCCTATTTTCATCTAATCACTCCAAATTATTGATTACTGCCTCAGTAAAAGCCAGAGTTCCAAGATTTCCACCCAAATCTTTTGTTCTCTTACCTTCAGCAAATGTTTTGAAAATACTATTTCGTATTCTGTCTGCTTCTTTCTTTTCTCCAAGAAAGTCTAGCATCATTGCTGCTGAAAGAAAAGTTGCTGTTGGATTTGCAATATCTTTTCCTGCATACTTTGGTGCTGAGCCATGGACTGGTTCAAATAGTCCTTTTTTCTCACCTATATTTCCTGAAGGTGCTATACCAAGACCACCGACAAGCTGAGATGCCTCATCAGATAATATATCCCCAAATAAATTAGTTGTGACAACAACATCAAATCTTTCTGGCTCTTTGATTAATCTCATTGCCATTGCATCTACTATTACTTCTTCTGTTTCTATATCGGGGAAATTTTCTGAAACTGATAGCACAGTTCTTCTGAAAAGTCCACAAGTCTTTCTTAAGACATTTGCCTTGTGAACCACAGTAACTCTTTTTCTGTTATTCTCCCTTGCATATTTGTAAGTAAACTCGGCAAGTCTTCTTGAGGCCTTTTCCGAAATATGTCTTTCTGCTATTGCAACTCCGTTCTCCTCTCTTTCAATCCCCTTATACATGCCTTCGGTGTTTTCTCTCATCATGACTATATCGATATTTGGTCTTGAAATTTCAACCGGGAGGCTTTTTATTGGCCTTACATTTACAAAAAGATCAAGCTCTTTTCTTAAGGTAACAATCGCACTCTTATAGTCAGGTATGTCGGGGGGCGATGAAACAGCCCCAAAAAATGTCGCATCTGCATCTCTACAGACTTCAATTGTTTTCTGTGGAATCGAAGTTCCATTTTTTAGATAGCAGTCGTAACCTGCTTCTGCATAAGAGTAATCAAAATCAAGATTAACATGTGAAAGTAACTTTAATCCTGCATCAATTACATCATTTCCTATACCGTCTCCTCTGATAACGCATATTTTATATCCCATCTTCTAGCTCACCTATATCATGATTTTTTAAGAAATGGACAATTCCACCAGCATCAATAATTTTCAGAATAAATTCTGGAAATCCTTGTGATCTGACCTCTTTGCCAGTTTTTAGAATTTTGATTCTTCCTTCCTTTAAATTGACTTCAATCTCTTCTCCATCTTGGACAAGATCATATAGTTCATCTGAAATCATAATTGGAAGGCCTATATTGATGCAGTTTCTGTAAAATATTCTCGCAAAGCTTTTTGCAATTACTGCCTTTACACCAGAAGCCTTTATTGCAATTGGCGCATGCTCTCTTGATGAGCCACATCCAAAGTTTTCACCTGCAACTATGAAATCTCCAGTCTTTACAGTCTTTGAAAAATCTGGTCTTACCTCGAAAAAGCAGTGCTCAGCAAGTGCTTTTGGATCAGTTGTCACGTTGTATCTGCCCGGTATTATTTCGTCAGTATTTACATCATCTCCGAATCTGAATATTTTTCCCACTAAATCACCTCTCTTGGATCTGTGATCTTTCCTGTAAGTGCAGTTGCGGCAGCTGTTGCGGGAGAAGCTATTATAATTTCACCTTTGTCTGAACCCATTCTTCCTATGAAATTCCTGTTCATTGTTGTCAAGGCCCTATCTCCCGGCGCAATTACACCTTGATGCCTTCCTATACACGGTCCACATCCAGGATTACAAACCATTGCCCCTGCATCCATGAATATTTTTATATATCCTCTATTCATTGCCTCAAAGTATACCTCATTTGAAGCGGGAACAATAATAGTTTTAAGAAGTGGGCTTAACTTCTTTCCTTTAAACATCCTTGCGGCAATTTCTAAATCTTCTATTCTACCGTTTGTACATGTCCCAATGAATACCTCATCAACTTCTGTTCCTGCATACTTTTCAACAGGATAAACATTGTCCACCCTTGGTGAAACAGCTAGCTGGGGTGTTAAGTCATCAACATCAAATTCAAAGACTTTCTCATAATTTGGATCGTTTGGAACAATTTCTGTATATGGGTATCCTCTTGACTTTAGAAAGCTCTCTGTTACTTTGTCAGTTTTTATTAATCCCGTCTTTCCCCCCATTTCGATTGCCATGTTAGTGAGGGTAAGTCTATTCCCTAATGCCATATTCTCAATTGTTTCTCCACCAAACTCGCATGCCTTATAAGTAGCACCTCTAGCGCCAACTTTCCCTATAATTTTTAAGATCAAATCTTTTGGATACACTCCCTTAGCAAATGATCCATTAACATCAAAGTAAAATGTTTCAGGAACTCTAAACCAGTTCTTCCCAGTAGCGTAAGAAACACCAATATCAGTTGATCCTACTCCTGTTCCAAATGCTCCAAGAGCCCCGTAAGTACATGTATGTGAATCTCCACCAATAATCACTCTACCCGGTATGACAAATCCTTTCTCAACAAGAACCTGGTGGCAAATCCCTTCCCTAAAGAAGTTCTTTATGCCTTCTTTTTTTACGAATTCCAACACTTCTTTCTGTAATGTGGCACTTTCAACTGATGCCGGTGGCTGGACATGGTCAAAGATAACAACAATCCTATTCTTATCATACAATGGCTTGCCTGTATTTCTCAATGCTTTGATTGCAAGCGGTGTTGTGTTGTCATGACTCATCGTTACATCTATATCGACCAAAACAATTTCTCCGGCCGAAACATCTCTAGAAAGTTTTTTTGAAAAAATCTCTTCAGCAACTGTTCCCATTAACCTCACCATATTTCTTTAGAACTACCCTGGTACTTGTTGCAAGAACTCCAGGAATACTTCTTATATCCTCTATTAAGTTATTGAGTTCTGCAACATTTTTTAACGATGCATAGATTGATATATCTTCGTCTCCAGACATTTCGTAGAGCTTTTCAACACCCTTCATGTTCTTTATCTTTCTGGATATTGATGTTGTATATATATGGGCTTCAAGCCTTAGGAATAAAACAGCATCAACTCCAGTTGGGATAGTTACGGCTTTAATACCAAGTACCTTTTCTGCAATGTCTAGGATATCTGTTTCATGTACAATCTTTCTTTCGTCTCCTACCTTCTTAATCTCATGAATTATCTTTAGCAAATCTTCATCGCTGGCCTCAATACCATATTGACTTAACTTTGACATAACGGCCCTTTTGCCAGCAAACTTATCTACAATTATTTTCCTCTCCTTACCAACCATCTCTGGTGAGAAAGGTTCGTAAGTAGTTGGATTTTTTAGAACTCCGTCTGTGTGGACTCCACTCTTGTGTGTGAAGGCGTTGTCACCCATTATAGGCATTAAAGGATAAACATATATCCCAGTTATTTTTTCCACATATGCAGAGATCTGTTTTAACATCTTAAGATCATATTTTAAGTTTTCATTATCTAAAATATGAGTAGCCACTACAAAGTTAGACAAATCTACTATACCTGTTCTTTCTCCTATACCATTTACAGTCGTATGGACACAATCTGCTCCTGCTCTAACACCTGCCATAGCATTGGCAACTGCAAGACCAAAATCATTATGGCAGTGGACATCAATTCCAACAGGTTTTAGATTTTTCTTAATAGTTTTTACAAGATCATAAAAAATGTGGGGTTGCATAACCCCAACGGTATCTGCGACACTTATTCTGTCAGCCCCAGCATCAATAGCAGCATTACAGATTTCAATAAGGTAATCGTAATCTGTTCTTGTCGCATCTTCGGGTGTGTACCTGACTTTAAGTCCATGGTCTTTTGCATATTGGACACAATCTACTACTTTCTCTATTGCTACTTCCTTTGTCATCTTCAATTTATCTTTAAGATGAACATTAGAAGTTGCAAGAAATATTGCAACTCTGTCAACTTCGCAGTCAACAGCCATTTCTACGTCTCCCTTAACAGCCCTAACATGTCCTACTATTTCTGCCTTGAGATCCTCTTTCACAACTTTTCTGATAAACTCTTCAATCTTTGGAGAAACGTTGGGATGGCCGACCTCTATCATATCGACCCCAAAATCATCTAGCATCTTAGCAAGTGTCATCTTTTCATTGATAGTAAAAGAAACTCCTGCGGTCTGCTCACCTTCTCTTAAAGTTGTGTCCAATATTTTGACCATTTTATTCTCCCCAATCCTCTTCTTCTTCAGGGGCAACTTCTAGTACTAGTGGGTCAAGGCTTATTATTTCAAGCTCTATTCCACACTCAGAACATTCTACGATGTCCCCTACTTCTGGATTTTCTATTTCAATAACGCAACTACATTCTGGACATTCTCCCATCCAAATCACCTCGATGGCATTAATCGTAAACTCCTTTTAAATCTTACGGTTAATAATAGTATCTAATCTACGATAATCGAAATATTTTTAAAGCCAAATATAAATTAACTCTTATGGATGAACTGGATATACAAATATTATCGATTTTGGAAGAAAACTCTAGGATGAAGAACACTGAGATAGCAAAACTGCTCTCCGTTTCTGAAGGATCTATCCGAAGGAGGATTGATAACCTTACCGAAACAGGCATAATCAAAAATTTCACAGTTGAAGTCTCTACAAATTTTGGATTTATTTCATTGGTTCTTTTAAACACACATACCCAAGAATCAACAGATGAGATTGTAAAACAGATCATGAAAATTGAAGGAGTAAGAAGGGTATACGAAACAACAGGTGAATGGGATGTAGTTGCCTATGTATTGTGTAATTCACCAAAAGAGTTTAATATAATAATAGAGAATATCAGAAAGCTTAAAGGCGTCAATAAATCAACTAGCCTTACAGTGTTGAATGTATTGTAGTGATATTATGGTAAAAATACTACTCGTTGATGATAATCAAGATTTTTTAGATATATTGAAACAAGGTCTTCATGCACATGAGGTTTTACTTGCAAATAATGGATTAGAAGGCGTAGAGACTTACATAAAAGAATTACCAGATGTTGTCGTAATGGACATAAAAATGCCTGTTATGGATGGGATTAAAGCTACAAAAGAGATAATTAAGTTTAATCCAAATGCAATTGTTATAGGTGGCACGGCTTACACAGAATTACAGAAAGATCTATTTGATGCAGGAGCAAAATTTGTTCTTATCAAACCATTTTCAATTGATTCAATAGAAAAAATAATAGAAAAACATGTTTTAAAAAAGAGACCTAGGACAGGATATTATAAATAGACCCTTTTTCCAGAGCTTCTCTCAATTCCATCCCTATTCTTTCTCCATAGCTAATTTCTCTGCCATATAGGTATCCTGTGTGTGGGGTAAACTTTGTTCCAGGGCTTCCAGGAATTCTCATAGAAACATCAAATATGACTATTTCTTCTTTTCCTTCATATGATGCTACTGCTCCCTGAAGGGCGAAAGGCCCTATTATTCCCGGTGGATATTCCTTCTTTGTAACACTAACAAACTTCTCTCCGATATCAAACGCTTTTTCTAAGATGCTTTCTTTTGTGGTGCAAGTTATATGGCCTGTTTCAATCATTTTAGGTTTAACATATTTTAAGACTTCAAGCTGCTCATTTGCGGGGAGTCTTAATATCCCATCTAGATTAGTCTGCCTCCTAGTGTCAGTTCCCATTAGCTCCAGTTCTTCTTTAGTATTTGAGTAGAAAAAATTGAAATTTGTATGGGCGCCCAAGATATACTCTTCAATTACGGCTTTTTTCAACCCTTCTTTTGTTATCATTCCTTTATCTATTAATTCCTTGCTTTTCTGTTCATATTCCTTAGGAGAAGACGCAAAGAAAAATGCCCTTTCATAGCCCCTTATAGCTTCTGAGACCTTTACTATTACAAGCCTATCAATTTTATCGGGGGATGAGAATATCTTTGGGAATCTTATCCCGGCTTTTTCTAAAAGGTAATACTGATTTTTTGGAACATCTCTTTCTTCAAGCTTTACAAGACCTCTTGTTCCATATATTGGAACAAAAAAATCTTTTTCTATTCTTTCAAAATCGAAGTAAACCCAGAAGTATCTGTTGTGTATGAAAATAGTGTTCATTTCTCGAAGTTGTTTCTGGACATCTTTATTTGTTATATC
>DUKX01000129.1 GCA_013329085.1 Methanofastidiosum sp.
TAATGATTGTCATGAATGTTTTACTGTCTTTGGGATCGGCTGTTAAAATCGGCTTCAAAAAAGGAACGCCTCTGGTAGATCAAAGAACATGTTATTTAATGATGGAAGGGGAGTGCAATGCGGGGTGCCTTTATTGTATCCGATCAAAAAATGAATCTAAACTTTCTAGAGTGCCGTGGTATGAAGTAAGCCTAGAGAAAACTATTCCTCAAATTGAGTCTTGTTTCGAGCGTGTTTGTATTCAAAGTGTTAGTTACAATAATTTTATCTTTGATGTAAAAGAAATAATCTCAAAGTTCTCTGATAGCATGCCAATTTCTGTATCTCTTTCACTTAAAGACTATAAAGAAATAGAAAGTCTCTATGGGGATGTAGATAAAATAGGCATAGGCCTTGACTGTGCAACAAAGAAAATCTTTGAAAAACTTAAGCCATATTACAGCTGGGATAAAACATGGCAAGGTCTAAAGAGCGCATCGGAGATATTTGGGAATTTCAATGTAATCTGTCATCTGATCTCTGGCTTAGGTGAATCTGAAGAAGACATGGCATTAACTTTCCAGAATCTATTTGGTATTGGGGTATATCCTTCACTATTTGCCTTTACACCTATTGAGGGAACAGACTTTGGAAAATTACCTCCTCCAGAAATTTCTAGTTACAGAAGGCTTCAATTAGCTCATTACTTAATTACCTCAGGCATCAAAGGATATGAAGAGTTTCTATTTGAAGAAGGGAAAATAATCTACGATGAGGAAGATTTTTCCAGTCTAAAGGAAGATATTTTTATCACACGAGGCTGCCCATCATGCGATAGACCTTTTTACAATGAATCGCCTAAAGGGCCTATCTACAATTTCCCAGATGGGAAGATGGTTACATTATCCAAAATGAAAAATGACATTTTAAACCATAAGATTTATTAAATATTTAAGAGAATATAATCTGTGATATTATGGATGATACATTTAATCTAGAGGTTAAGATACCTGAATTTGTGAAACTGTTAGGCGAGGAAGGGAAAAATCAGATTTTAGAAGAGGTAAAGAAAAGAGTTGACAAGGATATATCTAACATTGTTGTTAAAGCAGCAAGAGATATAATGGCTGAAAAATTGGGCCTTGATACAAGAGAAAGTCCTTTTGGGCCTGTACCTGCAAAAAAACATGCCGCACCAGTTGAAGAAGATGAACCAAAATCAGATGCAAACTGCCCAAGCTGTCAAAAGCCGCTTGAACCTGGTGTCAAGTTTTGTAGGTTCTGTGGGCAAAAACTAGCCTAATCTTCACTAATTATGACTGCTTTTTTTATCTTTTCATAATTTACTTTTGTTTCTACACATCCGTCTTTTTCAAGATTAACGCCTCTCCCCGGGACCTTAAGGAATTCTAGTACAAGACTTGCTTCCCTAAGTTCGATATGGCACCCCACCACCAATAATCGCTTTAGGTCGTGTAAGCTTAATTACCTTCTTGACAAATGAGCCCCCTGGTATAATGAACACTTTAATATTTTTTTCATCACAGAATCTTATTAGGTCTCCTATACCACATCTACCGCAATTCTTGCATTGAAATCCTTTCATCGAATCAAGTATTGCTGGGCAGTCTCTTTTTCTAAGGCACTGAGGAAGGAGAAGTATTCTATCTTCAAATGGAATTTTAGAAAGCTCTTTGTAATTGATAAAATTACGCATGTCGTTTGAGATCATGTCAATGTATCCCTTTTTCATTCCTATCTTTTCAGTTAAAATTTTCAAGGGATAATAAAGAAAATCAAGAACGAATAAAACAAATCCAGGGAATAAGACTTTCTTTGTCTTTACAGAATATGAAATAAGTAATATTGCAATGACTAGTATTAATATCACGATTAAGAAAAATACTGTCAAAATTATCCCAAGAATCTCAAATATGTCTATCATTTCTGTACCTCAAATAACATCTCTTTTACAAGGTCCATATCCACATCAGTCTCTATGCATCCCGTCTTTCGTAAAAGTATCCCATATTGAGGTATTTCCTTAGCAGATAATATCCTCATCATCTCGTTTAATTCAACGTGGCATGCTACTAACAAAACGGAAGATTTTGGATGTTTTTTCAAAACTCTTTTTACAAAAGATCCACCAGGTGCAATGAATACTTCAATAGAATTACTGTCGCATATTTCCTTGAAATCCCCAATCTTGCATTTTCCACATTTGATACAATTAACGCCTAGTTCTGGGCTCACTTGCGCTTTACATTCTATAGATCTTAAGCAGTAAGGGAAAACAACTATCCTGTCTTTTATATTTGAGGAGAAATATTCATCTTTTAGAATTTTATTTCTAATGTCTATTTCAATTTTATCAACTATGCTCTCATCAAGATTTATAGATACAACTAATCGTTTAAGTGGATAGTAAAGTGTGTCCAATAGAAACAAAGTTGCCCCGGGAAACAAAATCTTTTTCCTTTTTACAATACTATATACCAGAATTGTGGTTATTAAAAGGAGTATCCCAAAGACAATGATAATAATAACGAATATAACGCCTAGTATAGAAAAAAAACTTGGAAGTTCGTTCATTATAGGAGAATAAAAAATTATATTTAAAAATATAATTGTATTATTCCTTTTTTCTAAAAATCTCAGGCTTTAATAGATATATTAAGACGCCAACTAGACCTAGGCCCAGGATGGCCAATATGCCAAGTATTAGTACTATAGAATTCTTGCTCATTGAGATACTATCGATTGACCTTATCTTTGAGTCAATAAGGCTTACTTTTTCTTGATCGCCAAGTTCAGTATAGAGATTTTTTGATTTGACATAATTTTCCCTAGATGTTTTATAGTCGCCCGCTAAATAACTTTCTTCGGCTGCCTTGTAGTACCTGGCCGCTTCATCTACCCTTACATCGTCTCCTATAGAAACGAGCATTGATTTGAATGCATTTGCATCTGTATCTGTTGGGGAAATATCAAGTGCTGTGTTTATTGCTTCAATGGATTCTTGATAGTTTCCAAGATTATATTGGGATCTTGCTATCCCATACCATGCCCCAAATAATTTGTCATTAATTCCCTTAGCAATATTATATGTTGATAAAGATTCTTCATATTTTCCAAGAGAAAACAGTATGTCTCCCTTTAAGACGAGAGCTTCTATCCTTTCATCATATCCTGGATCCCTATCGAGGGTGTTATTTATTTCAATTAAAGCATCGGAATATTTTCTTTTGCCCCACAAAGATTTTGCTTTGATAAAGTAAGGTTCGTATTTTGAAGAGTCAAGAGTTATAGCCTTATCACTGGCCTTTATCGCGTCATCATAGTTATTATCTTTTAGATATTCTTCTGCAGCAAGAACTAATTCAGAGTATGTATATTCCATTTCTTCAGGCGTGGAATCTGTTTCACTTTCAGAAAGATAGTCAAATATGTTTGAGATGAGCCTTAAGTGGTCATATTTAGTTATCATGTGATCTTCAAGAAAAGTTGAAGATCCCATTACAACTACTTTCCCACTCACAACATTTGATCTTGCGGCAACAATTATGTCTGTTCCAGAGATCGGATTTAAAGGATCTTTGGTAGGTGACTGATTTTTATCTGGGTCACTTAAATAAGG
>DUKX01000062.1 GCA_013329085.1 Methanofastidiosum sp.
AGTTTTGCACATACCTCTAAATATGTAAAAATTAAATTAACCTGGTTCGGGGATTTGTCGATGGTTTTCCCCGAACTATTAATATACGACTATATTATATTTATATTTAGAATTATTAAACGAAATGGCTCTATCTTTTAATAGAGATTGGGAATGTTAAAAGAACGTTTAATAAGAAAAATAAAAATATTATTCAGAATCACATCATGGCAATATACGTTACTAGATGGATTAAAACAGACCCCATTGAAGGTGTCAATCGAATATATGGACTGAATCGGCTTATGGCAGGGGATGTGGTGAAATGCCTAGGCTATAGCGCCAAGGCGATTAAGTATAGGGACAATGAGGATTCTTGTTACAAATATTGCGTGGAAGTTCCAAGCGGTCTTTTCATGATATCTGGGGGGGGATAAAATAGAGATATTTCTAAATTATCCCACTCAACAACTCGTTTATATTATAGATGCGGTGTGACTCCAATATAACTTTAGTAAGTTAATATTGTAAGCCGTTGTGAGATAAGATTAAATTAGAAAATTGTTTTATATAAGAAAAAAGTTTAAAATAAGAATATTATATTTCTAAAAAAAATTATAGAGATTTAAGACATCTCTATGCCTTTAAGTTCTTTTCTTTATGTCGCCTCTCCCATGCATCTAAAGGCATTGCATATTGTTCTTCTATCCTCCCTCTATGTAAGCTATTGTAGGTGCAAAATGGAATTATTTTACCCCCGGGAGTAGCATAATGTATGGCACATCTTTTTACTCTTTCAACGTCAAAATTATAAGGATCTTGGAAGTGCATACATCCAATTAGTAATGCGTGGTAACTAAAGTCTGCCAATGCATCTACATCTCCTTGTTTTAACACGCTCAACAAAAGTTTTTTAATATCAAGATTCTTTGGTTTCTTTTTCATGTCGATCAGATGGGGTAATTCTTTTGTTATCTTTGCAATTGCCCTTGTTTTAGTTATTGTTCCTCCGCCATCTTCTACCTTTTCTGTCAAATCGTCAAGCATTCCAAAAAATCCATCTACATCTATGAAGTGAGTGATTGGAGTAATTTTTCCATCGTCGTCAATAAAGACATATGTAGCAACACCGCAATGTTCATGACACGTGAACTTTACCTGGGGTGTTTTTCTCCATGCTTCAATGAAATTAGAGAAGGAGTTGACGCTTGGTGCAGAGTAAAAGTCTTCTGCCAATATCTCTCCGTTAGTCTGCTCCTCAACAAGTTTAACGAAATCGGGAATGGTGATTCTCATTTTTTCAAGTTCTTCCTTGTTGATTCTGCCGGAAAAAGAAACCGGCTGAAAGTTTATCGCTCTAATTATATCAATATTTCTAATGCCAAATTGTATTATATCGCCGACTTGATTATCGTTTATGCTCCTCACTAAGGTAGGCACCAAGACAACGCTTGTTATGTTAGTTTTTCTGAAATTCTCCAACGCTTGTAGTTTTATGGGGAGTGCATTAAAACCCCTATTAGTGATGTATGGTTTTTCTGTTACACCATCGAATTGCAAATATACTGTGTTAAGTCCTTTTTGTAGTAGTTCTTTACAGAAACCAAGATCTTTTGCAAAACGAATTCCATTTGTTGCAACCATTATAAGTGCAAATCCTAATTTTTTTGCTTCTTCGACAATTTCAGGAAAATCGTCTCTTATTGTTGGCTCTCCCCCCGCGAATTGAACTGCCATGCATGGTATAGGTTTTTCATTTCTGACCAATTTCATCATTTCAATTAGTTCGTCTTTAGAAGGTTCAAGTACATAGCCCGTAGCCTGAGCATTAGCAAAACATATAGGGCATTTCATGTTGCATCTGTTTGTGACGTCTATATTGCAAAGGACTGTAGGGGTAAAGTGATCCGCACAAAGCCCACAATCGTATGGGCATCCTTTTTTGACTTCTGTGTTTGGATTTTCTAGTTTCGGCCCATCGACATGGAATTTTTTAGCATTTTTAAACATTTTATAATCTGACCAATAAATATCCTGAAAATTACCATGCTCAGGACAGCTCTTCTTAATGAGAACTTTACCCTTATCTTCAACTATATCTGCATCAATGACACTGAAACATACAGGACATATCGATTTAGTTTTATCAATTAATTCTGACATATAATCCACCCATAACATTCAATCAACTCCCTTTTTTACTTACCCATTACTATTTTTATTTTATTCGGTTATTTTGTCCTTATTTCTCAATTTAAGATAATTAAAAAACTCGGTATTTTATCAAATACATTTCTCATGCTTTCAGATTAAATTAGTATATTTCTCCCAGATTTTTATATCATGCAGACAAGACTGACATTTACTTTAAGATCATGATTCAGGACACGATCCTAAACTATACGGAAGTTGACAAGATCCGATCTTGGGATAAACATGTGTCCCTAAAATCAAGGACATTGCCAAATCAAGATATAAGTTGTGACTATTTTAGCAAGGCGTATATCTCAAAGAGTGAAAGCTTAATAATATGCAACTATGTAGAGGATAGACTGCCCATGCCGTTGTTATGTGATCTTTGTCCTCTTCAAAGATTAAGGGGGATCTGGTTGCCAGTTAGGACAGATGACAGGGAGAGGCCCGTCTTTATTTCTTTCAAAAGAATGAATAAGTTTTGGAATTGGCAGAAAGAATAATATTATTTTATTTTTCTCTTTTCTAAACTTTTTTACAAGCCCCAATCAAATCAAACAAATGTTTTTATTATCGCTCCTTTATCTGTTCCAAAGTGGATGCAATATCCTTGTATATCAAAGATTTCATAGTGTCAGGATATATACCGGCATTAGCTTTTATTAAAGCCTCCCGAATAGGCCCAACTAAATTTGGCTTGTATTTTGCAATATCGGGTAAAACCTTAATACATTGTCTTGCAGTAATTGGTTTTTCATCCATGATGTGCTTTAAGTAGCCATCAATTATTTTTTCAATCTTGTTTTCTTTATCCCATTTTGCATTAGCAGATATTAGTATAATCCCTCTTGACCGGATATAAGAATTCTTATCTTCAATCATATCAGTAAACCTATCAAAATAATTGTAAACAGAATTTGATCTCTCACTTTCAGTTAGAAGTAATTTTAGATTTTCATAAGCAAATTTATTATCTTTAGAATACAAGTTTTCAACAAGATTCTTAATATTCTCCATCTAGTTGCCCTCTATTCTCAATANNAGATTTTTAGCAATATGATTATTACTTTATACTTCCTGTGAAACTTAATCTAATCCTTTGTGATAACATTGCCCATAATCTTTGAATTAGGCACCAATAAATATTTTCCGTCAGCTCTTTTTATTTTTGTATATACTAAAGAAACTTCTTCGACTACCCCTTCCATATCCTCAATCTTTATTGTATCCCCGACATTTATATGTCTGTAAAAGATTATGAAGACGCCGGAGAAAAAGTTTGGAACAATATCCTTCAACCCGAGTATTGTTATTATTGACGCCAAAACCATCATTACGGTAATTGTTATTACTATTATCCCAGTACTTACTTTAAGTTGGGTCAATGCCATTGTGCCCACTAATATGTAGATAAAATATCGTATGCCTTTTCCAAAAAACCAGTACTTTGGGATGTTTGTGTCTTCAAATACCTTTTCTACGAATATGGCAATCTTATCTGCCACTACAAGCCCGATTATGACAACAAAGAAAGCTATTAGGATATTAGGGACATAGTTAATGAATAAGCCCATCGATCTACTTATGCCGGGTAAGTCTAGTACTTCAAAAGCTAAGAATATGGAAATTATATACACAATCCAGCTAATAAAGACTTCAACACTCTTTAGAATCTTAAATCCTATCCTTTCTGTTATCTTGTCAGCTTCAGTTTTTTTAAGGGCTTTGTCAATTCCTATTTTTTTCATTAAGGCGTTGGCCATTCTACCAAGGCCTTTACCAATAAAAAATCCTGCGATAAGGATCAGGATTGCAAAGAATATACGTGGCAATATCTCTGAAAAAACAGAAATTAATGAATCAAAAAATAATCTGATTTCAAGAAATATGACGTCCATATCCATTTTAATCTACCTTAACCTCATCTGGGTCAACTTCCCAAACAAGCTCCCCATTTTTGAATATGCGGATCATATTGTCAGATTCGGCAAGAACTATCGCAACTGCATCTGTGACCTTTGTCATCCATGCAGCGGACAGGTGCCTTGCTCCAAGCCCCTTTGGTAAAGAAATTCCATCCATGCCCGCCTCTAGGTACCTTGAAGCCGCGAGCAGTTTTCCCTCTCCAGAGATAATAAATGCCCCATCAAGCCTTGAGAATTCCTTTATCATATTTTGGACCCCAGCATCGTTAATGGTAACATAGCTTCTCTCAAATGGATTATAAGTTATCTGAGAAGATTTCTGCATGACGTTCCCACAGTCACCGATAATAAAGGAAGTCCCTATTGGCTTACCTTCTTTTCCTTTTCTACCCAATTGCACAGCTATGGAAAGAACAGAATATATAACTTCTGTTTTAACATTTTTTAGAGAGAAAAACAATTCATAAATACCCTTGGCATTTATCTGATTTGTTTTTCGTGTTATAATGAAATTGTAATACTCACTGTCAAGCTTTCCGATATAGACAATTTTACCCTCATTTTTTAGTAAATCCTGCATGAGGGCGGCAGAAATAGCAAATTCGAGTCTTGTCGTAATCTTTTTCAATATACCGGGTACAAAGATAATGTTGTCAAATTTTTTCTTTATTTTCTCATTTGAAGATACCCCAAATAGGTTTATCGCTTTAGAAGAAATAAATCCCTGAAGCTTCTCCATATCTTTTATTGAGTCAACTTCAACTAGAACAGCATCTGCACCTATGTCCTCGAAGAGTGTTGTTCCTGCCCGTATAAATGGATCGATTTCCATATTTTTACCCCATGAAGCTTTTTTCTATTACTTCTCCTTCTGGTTTTGTTTCNNGAGAATATCTGGCCCTGAAATTTGTAAATCTTTGTGCGCTTATCCATCCAGCAATCCAATGGGAGCCCAGCCTTTTGACAAGTGTGGCATAGAAAATCTTCGCTATCCCACTTTTCTTCAACTGGCACCTGTGGGAGAAGTAAACCTTTTCTAAATCCTAATTCAACGATAAGCCCATCCCTGCCAACTTCAATTTTTGANNGAAACCGGGGGTCTCTTGTAGCTGAAGAAACTGAAGCATCAAGAAGGGCGTCTATCAATGGAAGCACAGGTTCTGGATAGCCTATGCACCCTCTCAAACTATATTTAGGATAGGTATGAAGTGTCACAAAGACACCAGAATTAACTTTAAATGATTCGGGGACATCTTGTATTTCTATATTTTTCCTTGTGTTGATGTAGGATTCAATGTTCCTCCTTGCGAATAATACAAGTTTTTTCCCTTCATCTAAATTATACATTAAAGATAATTATTTAAGTCTATATAAATAGTTTTTGCATATGGTGATTTTATCGAAGCTGTGATACTTGCCGCAGGTAAAGGGGTGAGGCTTTCCCCCTTAACAGACGAAATTCCAAAGCCGATGTTGCCGCTAGGGGACATTACAATACTGGGGAATATAATAAGAATATTCAAATCATCAGGCATAGATAGGATTTCCATAATAGTGGGCCACAAATCCGAGATTATTCAAGAGTATATCAAAAATAGTAATTTTGGCGTTGATATCACTTTTATAGAGCAGAAAGAGCGCCTTGGAACTGGCCATGCGCTGATGATAGCTTCACAATATGTAAATTCCGACTTTCTATGCGTCTATGGCGATATTCTGTTCAAAGAGGATTTTATCGTGTCTATGATTTCAAAGTTTAAATCTTCTGATTCGATTTCTATAATGGCTTTAATAGAGAGCGCGACCCCCGAGTTTTTTGGAAGTGTTTTGGTAAAAAATGATGAAGTGGTAGGTATATTTGAGAAATCTGATAATCCACCCTCAAATCTGATAAATACCGGGATATACTGTTTTAAAAAAGAAGCTTTTTCCTACATAAATAAAACTAAAATTTCGACCAGAGGAGAATATGAGCTCACCGACTCTTTAAAGATGATGATGGATGAGGGCAATAAAGTCAGATGGATGCCATTGGGAGGAAAATGGCTGGACATTGGGAGGCCTTGGGACCTAATCGATGCAAATATGTTCTTTTTAGAAACTGTGAAACATTATCTATCAAAAGATTCAAAGGTCTCAAATGATTCAAAAATAGGATCTAAAGTCCATATAGATTCTGGCACATCTATCGATTCTTCTGAGATTATTTCTCCATGCTTAATTTCCAGAAATGTAGAGATTGGAAAGAATTCAAAGATAAGCTCTTCAGTCATTAGAAAAGATGTAAAAATTGGTGCAAACTGCATCATTGAAAATTCTGTTATAATGGACGGGGTAAAGATAGGGGATAACTCTGTTGTCTCGTTTTCCATAATCGGGGATAATTCGGATATAGGTAAAAATGTAATATTCAAAAGTAAATCTGACGAGAGTATAAAATTTGAAATGAAAGGAAAACTAGTGGATTCAAATAGGGCCAATCTCGGAGCGATAGTTGGGAAAAATGCCATAATTAAAGATAATGCCGTAATAAAGCCCGGCCAAAAAATAAATTCTTCTACAATAATTTAAAAAAATAAGAAATAATTATTTTAGTCTAGCTCTAAAAGATGATTGCAATATGTGCACTTGTAAATCTTTTTCCTGTTCTCGACAATGTGGGTTGGAACAACTCTTGATCCACAAAGTGGGCATTTAGGAAGAATCTCTGGTCCTGTCGTTGTCCTAGTTATCTGCTTAATCCCTGGAATCCTTTTGATTTTTTCTTTCTGTGCATTAGTTAATAATCCAATTATTATGCCTATAATCCCAAAAGCGCCCAAAATATACGCAATAGGCCTATATTCGTCATGCCAGTATGTTTCTTGCTTTGTCACAGTTTGAAGTTCTTGGTATGGAACCCTCTCCTCATATGTTTCAGTTACATTTTCAATTACTGTTTCGAGATATTCTTGCCTAGTGACAAAGGATTCTTGTTTTATTACAGTATATGTTATTCTTTTTGGATAAGCAAAAAGTCTGTTTGATAGGATTACCCGGTACTGCTGAATGCCAGAGTTAGCTGGAACAGTCCAGGCATCATTTAATTCAATAGTTGGCTTTGGAGACTTATAATATGCATCGTGGGCATTTCCACCCACCCAAAGCTCATAATTTTGACTATCCAAAATTATAAATTCAAATTCACGTTCTATGTCTCTGCTATTTGGGTCTGTAGTTATTATGTATTTTATTCGGTCATTTGGTTTCAGTAGCGGCTCCCCTAATGTTATATAGTCATTCGGCTCGAAATCCTTTACAGAATCTGCGATAGTTGAATTTGTATATGCTATTACCTCTCTACTCCTTTTAACAAGTGTTTCCTTTGGGACTGTTCTTTCTCTAACCTCTACCCTCTCCAATGTTACATATTCTTGTGTTGTAACAGTTCTTTGGAAGGGTATAGTTGTGTAATAAAATAATCCTCCAGCGACAATTAGAAGAATAAGACCTAAAACAATAAAATCATTTCTTTTCGCCATAGTTACCACCATTGAAATTAATCTATATTATATATAATACTATTTATATTTATCGGAAACAATTAAAAATTCCACTAAATCTAGAAGAAAAAAGAGCTATTATGCGTGTTTTATAGGATAACGTGCGCCGCAAGCTTCGCACTGCAGAAAAGTAATCCTATCTTCTCTAATAATTCTGGTATCGGGCCTGTTGCATTCAGTGCATATTACAGACTCTTTGGCATACTTCTCAATCTTTTCATTGATGACTGTAGATCCAAATTTTCCTTGAAATATAGCTTCCTGGCCGCTCATATTCCCTGCGGTGGCAAGTTCTCTTAGGATATACTTTAATAGTGGGTCAACATCCCTGTTCAGAACTTGGGCTATCTCCCTGAAATTCTTAACTATAGTCCTGTTCCCCATTATAAATGAGTCCGCTCTGGGAATTTCAAATCTGCTTGTTTCAAAGACATTTTTAGGCAATAGCTCTTCTGCCCGCTTTAGAAGTGATTCGTAGTCTGTTTTTTCATTTCCCATATGGGCAAAGTGATTTTTGTGATTTATAAAGTTACCGAAAGTTTTAAATCAGAAATCAGATTTGCTATTATACCAGCCGGGTAGGGTAGTGGTCAATCCTGCGGGGTTTTGGTCCCCGCGACAGCGGTTCGAATCCGTTCCCGGCTATCACTTTCCTTCTCAATATATTTATATAATAAAAGCCCCTTTTAATATTTGGATAAAAATGTCTAAAAAACTACTTGGATTAATTGCCATCATTGTTTTGATATACGCTTCAGTTGGGTGCAGCTCTCTAGATAAAGACCCAACAGCAGAAGATGTATTGAAAGATTGGAGGAATCAGGACTTTGATCCAATTAAAGAAACTGATCCAAATGGCGGAACAACAGTAATCCCAAATCCGCTTAAAGGCGAGACCCCCTCTGGCTCTATAGCCTGCCCAATGCATATAACAGATTACCGGCAAAGATTTGAAGGAAACAAGGTCTACTTCGAAGGTAACGTTTATAATTACGGGGATGCAAGCTATAAAAATCCACCAATCAACTGCGTGAAACTGTATATTTTTTTCTATAATAAAAATGGTGACGTCATAGGCGAGCAGTATTATTACGTGAATGTCGGGGAACTTAGCTATGGTGAAAAGTATCCTTTCACCGCAAGTGCAAATATAGTACCGGGCACAGAAAGATATCTGGTCAAAGTAAGGTGTTGCAATAGATGAAAACTAGTGTGGGGCAAACTCTTGCCATATCCTTTGGTTTCTGTAACGAGAATAAGAAACTTTTCATCCCGACTCTTTTATCAATGTATATAGTTTATTTTCTTTCAGTTTTTTTGAACAATTTCTTTTACCACGATATTGATAAAATGCTAAACACCCAATATCTCACGCTTGGAGAAAAATCAACATTTTTCTCAGATATGCCTTCATTTTTGCCGCCACAATTTTCTGAAGTTTTCCTTTTTCTTTTCAAAGGAGATCTATTGACACCATTCACATCATTTTTAATGGGTATGATTTATATCGTTGGAGTGGCGATTCTATTCTTTTTAGTTGAATCAATGTATCGGGGTAAAAAAATCAATTATACTACTTTCTTTAAATCTTTTCCAAAAATAGTCATTTCAAGCATATTGACAGTAATATTGATAGTAATTGGCATCATAGCCTATGTACTGCCCGGGATATTCTTGGTCTATCTTTTTTTNNCTTCTTGCTGTAATAACTGCCACAATTTTTTCATTAAATTATATCTTGCTTCATCTAAATGATTTAGGGCTGCTCGGAGAGAGGGGCATACTGCTTGACCTATTTTTTATTCTAATAAGGGGCATTGTTTATACATGGGCTTTGATATCTAATATGGTGGCATACCTTAGACTAGAGAGCTGACAATCTTTTCAACTTCCTTCTCAATCTCTTTTATTATTGTTTCATAGTTATCAGACAAAGAGCCGCCTCCTTGAGCGAAGTTTTCTCTTCCCCCGCCCCTGCCACCAAACTTTGCCAAAATTGAATTTAGAAGGGTTCGCATGTCATAATTTATATCTAGTGACCTACCGCATACTACAAAGATTCCCTCATCAATTAAAAATAGCACTAAAAAAGCCTTTGATTGTTCTAGCAGCTCACCTGCCCTTTTAATTACTAACTTCCTATCAAGACCTTTTAAGGTTTCAAAGTATAGTTTTGTACCGGATATATCTTTAGGGCAAATTGATTCAAAGCTCTTTTGAGAAAATTCGGCTATGTTCTGCCTATATCGCTCATTATCTTTTAGTATATTCAAGATAGTTCTTTCAACATTTTCAGGTGCAGATTGAAGTATCTCCATTGATGCCAAAGCGATTTTTGACAACTTCAATGATTCTTCTTTTGCTTTTTCGGCTACTTCAAACTCTAATCTATACGAGTCTTCTCCCGTCTTATTAACCTTAGTTAGAAGAAAGAAGTCAATTTCTTTAGTAGAGTCTACGTGATCCCCAGAACAGGCCGCAAAATCATAATTTTCAACTTCAATGATTCTAACTTCCTCAGTCTGTATCCTATCAAGTTTTATCCTGATATCTGGGAATTTTGTAATCACGTCATCCTTCTTTGAATTGTGGACAATAACTTTCCTGTTTTCTGAGATAATCATGTTTGTAAGCTTTTCAGCTTCAAGAAGTTTATCCCAGCTAAGATCTCCAGAATATTTTATATAAAGTGCATTCTTTTCTTCCTTTATAGAAATCTTATCCAAAGATACTTCTGGAACTACTTTAGAAAGTGATCGAAAAAATATATGCTCCCCTGTGTGCGCTCTTTTATCTTGCATGAAAAAGAATAAGTACAACCCAATAAAACCTTTACGCTATCCAATCTTTGAAACAACTAAGTTGATGAATTCTTTTCCTTTCTTTAGAAGCTCTTTTCCGGAATCAGTTATTATGTAGTATTTCCTGTTTGGTCTGCCGTGCTCTGAATCTTCCCATTCTGAGGTAACATAACCCCCCTTTTCAAGATTGTATAACACGATATAACTTGTTATTCTAGCAGGCGCAAATGAAAAGTTTTTTTCTATTTCTGCCTTAACTTCATATGCATACATTGATTTATTAGATAAGAGACTTAGAATATATATCCACAGAACTTCTGTTGTAAGCTTTTTTTTGAGTCTATCGAGAGGCATTTATGCACCTTTAATATTTTATGACCATAAACTATTTAAATCTTTATAATAGTTTAAAAATATCATGTCATCTTTTAGGAGGTACCTATATGGGGGAAATTAGGGTTGCAATTGCCGGCGTTGGCAATTGTGCTTCATCACTTGTTCAAGGAATTGAATATTATAGAAATAATGGTACAAAACAGATAATTGGTTTGATGAACGAGAATTTGGGGGGTTACAGGCCTCAAGATCTTAAGTTCGTCGTTGCATTTGATATTGATAAAAGAAAGGTTGGAAAGGACATAAGTGAAGCTATATTTCAAAGCCCAAACTGCACGAAAACGATTTACAAAAATGTTCCAAAGTTTGGGGCAAAAGTAATGATGGGCCCTGTTCTAGATGGATTTGCATCACATATGAGCGATTACTCAGAAGACCGAAGATTTGTAGTTTCTGATGAGAAGCCCTGCGATGTCGTATCTGAGCTTAAAAAGAATAAAGTAGATGTCCTGATAAACTATATGCCAGTTGGTTCTGAAAAAGCAGCAAAGTTTTATGCTGAAGCTGCACTTGAGGCAGGCGTTGCATTTGTAAATTGCATGCCAGTCTTTATAGCTTCAAATGAAGAATGGGCAAAAAGATTTGAGGATAAGGGGCTTCCGATAGTTGGGGACGATATTAAGTCCCAGCTTGGAGCAACAATAGTCCACAGAGTCCTTACAAAATTGTTCCAGGACAGAGGAGTTATTGTTGACAGAACTTATCAGTTGAATACTGGGGGAAATACAGACTTTCTTAACATGCTTGAAAAGGATAGATTGAAATCCAAAAAAATATCAAAAACTGAAGCTGTTCAGTCACAGCTTGATGTTCCCTTGCACCCAGACAATATCCACATTGGTCCATCAGATTATGTTCCATGGTTAAATGACAATAAACTCTGCTTTTTGAGGCTAGAAGGAAGAGGATTTGGAGATATACCTTTGAACCTGGAGCTAAGACTTTCAGTAGAAGACTCGCCAAACTCAGCTGGCGTTGCAATAGATGCAATAAGATGTGCAAAACTCGGTCTTGATAGGAAAATAGGTGGACCACTGACATCAATTTCAAGCTACACTATGAAGCATCCGTTAATTCAGTACTCAGACTCTGAAGCAAAGATTAAAGTCGAAGAGTTTATCTCCGGAAAACTTGAGCGCTAAAGATATATTTAAATATCAATTTTTTTTCCTTATCCTATGAAGAAATTAATAGTCATTTTATTAGTTTTTGGCATAATAGCTTCTTCTGGACTTGTTTTTGCAGAAGAAAATTCAGATCCCGTAATCTGGAAATACAAACTAAGTAGCTGGGGAACTTCTGTCACGACAACAGGCGATTATAGTGCAGCAAGTTCAATTGATGGATCTTTTTACTTTTTTGATAAATCTGGATCAGTGTTATGGCAGCATAATTTCGGAAAGAGAATAACTTCAATTGTTTTTTCCGAGGATTTGGCAAATGTTTCCTCTGTAGTCGGGGAAAGAGTATATATTTTCTCAACATCTGGGAATTATTTAAAAGATTTCAAGTCCGTAAAAGGTGGTTTTCTAACAATAACTCCAGATGGTAACTATATTGGGGGTAGCTCATCTGATGTCTATGCTATGGTCTACAAGGATGGAAGGCCTCTTTGGGATTATAAAACTGATGGAAAAGTTAATTATGTTTCACTGACACCAGATGGTCAAACTATGGCCGTAGCTTCTTCTGATAATCACGTTTATCTTCTTGGATCGGGATTTTTAATGTGGAAATACGATGCAAAAATGCCTGTTATCTCTGTCGCAGTAACACCTGACTCATCATACCTCGTATGTGGAACAGGTAGCTTTGAGTCAGACGAGGAGACTCAAAAGGACTATAGGGTATTCTTGTTTGATGGTCAAGGCAAACTATTGTGGAATCAAAAGATAGGGTATACTGTTTCTTCTGTTTCAATAACGCCTGACGGCAACTATATAGCCGTAGGCTCTTGGGATAATAAGGTACATATATTCTCAAAATCTGGGGAGCATTTAAAAGAATTCAAAACTGACGGAAAAATCTGGTCAGTTTCAATAACGCCTGACGGGAAAAATGTCATAGCAGGCTCAACTGACACCTATGTTTATTTCCTTGATGTAGATTCAATGCAAAAACCTGAGAAGAGCTCATCGTTTAATCCAATTTACATAGCAATTCCTATTTTGATAATTTTAGCAGCTGCTATAATCTACACAAAGAAGTTCAAAAAGAAATAATATCTTTTCTCTTTTATTTTTTTAACTAAATTCAAACTTATAATGATTTAAAATAAGAGTTATAAGAATAAAATATCTGCATCTTTTATTATGCCAAAATCCTTGTCCATTGTAACTAGAATTAGATTAAAGAATTCTGAGATTTTAAAATTATAAGCATCGTCAAAATCTAAGTCATACTCTCTTTTCAATTCATAAATATTGGCATATACGCTCAAAGGCAACGATAAAATTTTAAATGTAGGCGCTATATCCCTAATAAAAACATTGAAAGCTTCTTCCTTTTCGTATCTAAGTAAAATAACCCCTATTGAGTGTAAAGAAAAATCACTTATGGTCACTTCTTCTATATTATGATCTATAAATTCTTTACATTTTTCTGCTTTTCTTTGATTCAATAAAATCTCTAGCAGTATATTTGTGTCAAGGAGATACATTAGCGCCACTCTAAAGCCTTGTGCTGAAGCTCGACAGAAGTAAATTCCTCTTTAAGATCTGACAATTTGCCCTGCCACTCAAAAGTAAGTTTTTTTGTTTTTTGTTTTTTGTTTTTATTTCTTGATATAAGAAAGTCAATATAATCTAAAACTTCTTTTTTTAATTCTGGGGAAAGACTCTGGAATTTAGATTGGATATCTACCTCGTTCATGAATTATACTTATATTTAAAGTATTTATATATTTCTATTTTGTTCAAACCATAAAATTAAATATTAGATGTCTCAATTAAGTATTAATGGAAATTGAGTATTCAAAGGATTCGATAATATTGAGAAATAAGTCCTTATCTGACGTTGATAAGTTTGTACTAGAGTTTGTAGACATAATAAAAAATCATTTTAGGTATGTTATAGTAAGTGGTTACGTTGCCATATTATTCGGCAGATCCAGAGGTACTGAAGATATTGATATATTAATTGAAAAAATAACTAAATCTGAATTTTTCAACTTTGTCAGTGAAATTGAAGATAGATACGACTTTCTTAATCCTGAAGATAGAGAAGGTTTGTATGAGATGTTAAGTGAAAATTTAGGGATAAGAATATCTAAAAAGAATGAGATTATACCTAACATTGANNAATTGGATGACAATTTGTTGTATATATCGCCTATAGAAATCCAGTTAGCATACAAACTTTATTTAGGTAGTGAAAAGGATATAATGGACGCAGTATATTTATATGAGTTATTTGAGAATAATATCCAAAGAGATGAAATCGAATACTGGGCCAAATATTTTAAAGTTCAAGACAAATTGTATAATTTCTGGTGAAAAGATGAAGGAGTCTGAAAGAAAAAAATTTGATGAGAACAGGGAGCAAATTCTAAAGGAGCTTCAAGAAGAAAAGGAAAGAAACTTCAAGCAAAAGATAGAGTTTGTAAGATTATATGCAGAATGGATAAAGAAAACACCAAATAAAGAGTGGAGCAAACAACACTCAAAATTTATCAATTCGATGTATAAGAAAGATTAAATCTAGAATAGAATTCATAAAATTGTTGAGCCTTATGGAGAAAGAAAAAGATCTAATAAAAAACTCATGCACTAAAAAAGCTGTAAAGATTCAAGATGAACTTAGAAAAAAATCTGGTGACTGAAATGGAAGTGCTGAGATAGCAAAATGGAGAAGACTCCATTAATAATCAGCTGAGCGCCATTATCAAAGGAACAATGATGTCTTTTTCTTTTTTTATCTGGTCGGCTATTAGGACTAGCGTTATACCTATCCTGTTTTTATACTGGTCGACTTGAAATTCAAAATCTGTAAGGTGATTTAAAACATCAGTATTTAATTGCAAGTATTCCGAGGCGTTCATTACCTCTATCCCTCTGACTTTTCCCTTGTTAGAAACGTCAAGTACAATATCTCCTACATCAAAATTCCCTTTGAATTTTTCATCAGAATCATAGCCGTTGTGAATAAAAAGAATATCACAATCAGGATCGTATGAGATTAATTTTTTTTCTAATGTTTCCAACTTAACACCCAATAAATCTATTGTATCAATTTTTGGGCCTTATTGTTCTAAAAATAGTCTTTAGATTTGGATAGTTCTTTTTCGATAAAACAGTAAACGTCTTCTTTGGCGATAGCTTCCATCCTCCTATGGCGGGAAGACCCAGGAACTGGGTTCTTTTTAATATCAATTTTTCTTGCCCTAATACGAACTGTGTCGGCATGTAAACAGTCTCCCAAAGAGAAAAGTTTCAACTTAAATATCCTCCAGAGATGAGCTCCTTTCCAGCTTCAAATGCTTCTTCGTATTCAATTCCCAATTCTTCGGCGGCCTCAGAAATAAAACCTTTTTCTCTTTCAGAAAACCAATCCATTAACATTCTTTTGATTTTTTCTTTACGTTCTACTTTAGATAGCCCTTTTAGAAGTAGAGGATTAGGGGTGTCTGATAGAACAATTTTGTCCACATTGCCCATAAAAATGATTAATTCTTATTATTTAAATAATTAACGCCACTCTAAAGCCTTGTGCTGAAGCTCTACAGAAGTAAATTCTTCTGTAAGAAGCGTTCAAAAGATACGAGAAGATAATATTCACTTCTCAATTTCAATTATTTTGACATTTTTCTCAGTGACAACAATAAAATTGTTTGCCAATTTTTCTGAATAAGATTCAAGTAGTTGCGATAATACATAAATTTTATTTTCTGGCCTTTCATTCTTCAGTCTTAATAATATTACTCCTTTGTGTTCTCTGTTAAATTTAAAAATGAGTTCTCCAAAATCTTTATCATTAGTAATTAGAATAAAATTCTCTCTGTTGGCCTTATCTATTATTGTTTCATCATCGGCACCTTTTGCCTCATCGTGAACGGACAATACTTCATGGTTTAATGATCTTAACCATCTTGCAACTTTTGGGCCGGTGCACTCATCTACTATAAATTTCATCTTTAAATTGCCTCTGCAAGTGGCATATACGTAGTATTCTCAATTGTTTCGGATGCATATACAAGGCAAGCATTAATATCGTCTTTTGTTAGCCCTTCGTATTCCTTCAATATTTCATCAACTGTATATCCATTAGCCAATAGATTTAATATGTATTGTACGGATAATCTTGTGCCTTTAATAATTGGCTTTCCTGTCATGACTTTTGGATTAATAATTATCCTTTGAAGAAGTTTTTCTCTATCCATCATGTCACCAAGTTATAATGTTTAATTATATATTTAAATTGTACGGTATATATGATGTACAAAGCACGAACCCAACAAAGATAAATTAGAAAAGCTATTGCCTAAACAAGGTCATACATAATCTGGCATGTGTCGCACTTATAGACTGTTTCTCTTTTTCCCTTGTCACTTACCTCTGTTCT
>DUKX01000185.1 GCA_013329085.1 Methanofastidiosum sp.
CACAAAAGGAAGTGATGATGAAGTTTCTGCTGTATGACCAACTGCAACAGCTAGTATAAAGCCAAAGAGGAAAAGGGATAAGTTAGAGATAAGTGTCGTTTTGAGTGGAATTATGCAACAAAGCAGTATTTAACCGGGTAAATTATTTAAAGGATTAACTCTTATTGGAGATTATGAAGAAAGAATCTAAAAAAAATGGGAAAGGATTTAATCCTAAAGGATTATTATATTTTATTGTTTTTGCTCTGGTAATTGCATACTTTTTTGGAATTCCACTCTACTTTAACTTGAAAGTTCTCTACACATTGTTTTATGAGCAGTTTATGGTAAAGCTCTCTCTTTACGCTATAGGTGTTGTCTGGAGTTTAGTCCTGGCACTTATCGTGTTTCTGATAATGTTTCTTGTGACGCCACTAAGAAACTTAATAAAACAGGAAGTTGGAAAGAATGTTGCTGGAAAACTTATCTATCTCCTAATATTCTTTTTGATTTTAATTTTCATGCCGGTGCCAGTGCTCTATCTGAGATACGCCCTTTATTTGCAGGAACTCCCTGAAATAACAAGGCCACTGATTATGGATTTTATATATAACACGGACAGCTTCTATCAAAGCTACCTCTATCTTAATCTGATCAATATCGGGAAAGGCGTTCTTTTCCTTTTGACCTTGGTAGTGGCACTTCCATACATCGTAAATCTATTCTTCGAAAGAGCTAAGAGGTTGGGCAGAGTTTTTGAGGATGGGACAGTAAGAGAAGAGCCAAAAGAAATTGTTTTAGAAAAAACACATATGACCGTAACTGCAGTAATCTTATTCCTATCTCTACTTGTCTTTTCAGTACTTCTGTTCTTCAGTAACGTATTCACATTCTATATTTATAACCCGGATTATGTCAAGTTTGGGATACTTGATTTCTTACAAATTGGTTGGGTTATTGAATCCTTGATTCTTGTAGGCATTGGATTAATGAATCTCGTAGTTTCAAGGGATAGGACAGAACTTGGAATAATGGGAGGCATATCTTTAGTAGCATTGTTCATGCCAGGAATTGTCAAGGCAGCATTACTTGTGGTAGCGCTGGTCTTTATGCCAATACTAAAAAGCATTGCAGATATGAAATTTACTGAAGCAAACGTTGAAGATTACAAGAAAAGATTCTTTAGTAAACGTGGGATTATAGCAATTTTGGTAATACTTTTAATAGTTTCACCGACAGCTGCCGCTGGCGTAAAGGGATTCTTGTTAAGTAGAAGTGTTGCAGGAAATCCTTTACTAAACACCCCTTACATCCAGAGAGAAATCGACTCAAACAGATGGGTCTCCTATGTTGAAAATGTTGAGAGAATCAGCGTGGACATATTACCCCAGACAGAAATTAAGAATATGGTGGTGCAGGACTTCCTAAACGAAAATCGTTACCTGATAGATAGAGCCAGGGTCTGGGACTATGTTACAGCATATGTACTTGCAAGACCGCAACTTGGCCCTAGGTATTATCTTATATCGGATACTGATTTATTCCTCGATCCAGAAGAAAAGAAGATTTATTGGGCCACCTACAAGACAATAAAACCAGAAACACCTGTCACAGATAACTTCTACAACAGGAACTTATTCTACGTTGGAACAGATGATATAATCATCATGGACTCAAACACTAGAGAAATAACAAATATACCTTCTAAGATTTATTTTGGAGAAGGGCAGCTTGATTATGTATATTCAGACGGGCTTGAGGTAGAGACTGTGACTACAAATTCCTATTCAACAAACATGTACTTAGCAGAGGACAGGGCAACAAACCTTGGGGACAATCTTCAGACCCTAGATGTTGATACAATAAACATTAGTGGATTGATTTTGTTTAGGCTTGAAGGTTACGGTGTCTGGTCAGAGTATGCATCGCTTGATTATGTTCCATATAGATCTTTAGATGAGAGAAATTCAATTTACCTCCCAGAAGAGTTTGAAAGGGATCTAGATAGTTACATAGTACTATACAATAATGAGCCTTATTTCTTAACAGATTACAATCTAAGGCTTGATGCAGGAACTTACATGCCTTATGTAAATCTCGATTACAAGAGGAACGTTGCCAGGGTCCTTACAAACATGCAAACTGGAGAAGTATCGGTCTATTATGTTGGTCCTGATGATGTCTTTAAGGATATATATCTAGAAATATACCCATGGATTAAAGACGGCAGTGAAATCCCTGCTGAAGTAAGATCCCAGTTAAGGGCGCCTGATGACTATTTCCACTACGTTTCTGATGCCTACACAACTTACCACATAACAGACCCAAAAGAGTATATCGAGGCGACAAACTTCTACGAGTTTGATCTAGGGGACAACGTCGGGAGATACACTGATTTCATATACAACATCATTGCCAAAAATCCAAAAACTGAAAATTATGAATATGCAGCATTTTTACAAATGATCTTGAGAAGAGCTGAATCAAGAGAGCTTACATCTCTTATGTATGGATACCTTGATGACGTAGATTCAGAAGCAAAGTTCTATGCTATTGATATTTCGGCAGAAAAAATTACAGGTAAAAGGATTACACAAGAATTTTTGAACAGTCAGTACCAGGAAGAGTTCAGACTTTTGGCAGAAACTAAAAGACAGGGAAACATGATTCTTTATCCCTTTACTTACAAGGGAAAGACAGTCCCATTATACCTTCTTTCAGTATATGTCCAAAGGGCAGAATCTGTCAATCTCTGGGACATCGTTGCAATAGATCCAAGATCAATGACATTTGGAAGGGGACAGACCGTTGATGATGCTTTGAAGGATCTATTCTCAAAAATAACTGTAGTTGCCCCTGTAACACCTACAACACCCACAGATGGAAAGCCTGTAGTTACCCCAACAGGAGAAAAGGAAGACCTAGTTGCATCCTTGATTAAGATATATATCCAAAGAGAATCTTTACAGCCTGGTTCCGAAGAATACAAGAAACTCACTGAGGAGATTGTTTCAATACTTAATAAACTTGAATCACTAGAAGGATAATCAAATGATCTTAAGCGGGAGAAAGATATCAAAAGGTTTAGCAGAAGGTGAGGTATTGAAGAGTACCTCGCCGATTTCTTTTCTTGGGGGAGTTGACCCAAAAACAGGGGTAATAATGGATAAAAATTCAAATTCATTTGGAAAGAGCATAAAGGATAAAATTTTTGTTTTTCCGATGGGAAAGGGTTCAACTGTCGGGTCCTATGTTATCTATCAATTGAAAAAAAATGGTGCGGCCCCTCTAGCAATAATAAACAAAGAAGCAGAAACAATAGTGTCAGTTGGGGCAATAATTTCTGATATACCGATGGTAGACAAGATAGAAATTGACAGTATTGAAGAAGGAAAAAAAGTCAAAGTTGATGGTGATCAGGGAACAGTGGAACTACTTATCTGATTTTATTCTTTGAAGTAGTAATACTCGCCAGATGACTTCTGCTCTCTGTCTTTTTGGGAGTCAAGTTTATTTGATCTTGGCCTTCCAGATCCAGGCTCTCTTCTGAATGTTATTCCAATCTCTTTCAAAAACCTATTCATCCCATCACGCAGAGAAAGTGGCGAGGATGCGATTCCAGAGACACTCGGTCTTCCCGAGAATACAATTGCTTTATCGGAAGTGTAGTCTAAAGAAACTAAGTCATGCTCAACTATAACTGCCATTAACCCTTTATCTCCTATAAATCGCCTCAATACCTTTGAAAAGTTAAGTCTCTGCTCGATATCAAGGTATGCTGAAGGTTCATCAAATAGATACAAGTCTGCGCCCTGAGATAGGCATGTAGCTATTGCCACTCTCTGTAACTCCCCTCCGGAAAGCTCCGAAATTGAATTATCTATTATCGGATCTATATCAAGAGGCCTTAGTATTTCGGCTTTGTAGATGTTTGTGTGAAATTTCTCCTTAGCAACATCTGATAGCAAATTCCTTACCGTGCCTTCATAATCTCTTTTAATATATTGCGGTTTGTATGAAACTTTAAGTTCTGTTTCAAATTTATTGCCACCGTCAGGCTCTAATACTCCGGCAAGTATTTTTATAAATGTACTCTTGCCTGTGGCGTTTGGTCCAACAATTCCAATTACTTCGCCCTTGTGTAGGATCCCGCCTTCAGTTTTAAGTGAAAAGCTTTCATAATTCTTCTCAAATGACGGATACTCTAAAAGCACCTTTTTCGATTTTAGGGATTTTTCTTCCTTTTGATAAAACTTAATTGATTCGTCTCTAAATCTGACGTTGTCTTCTTTTATGTAGCCATCGAGGTACATGTTGATTCCAACTCTCACCCCAAGTGGCGTTGAAACAATTCCATATACCCCAGGTTGTCCATAAAGAATGTGAATATTATCGCTCAAATAATCTAAAATTGCAAGGTCATGTTCAATTACGACAACAGTTTTTTTTTCTGCGAGGTTTCTTATAGCTTTGGCAACGTTTAACCTCTGTTTTATATCAAGATAGGATGTGGGCTCATCTAAAAAATAAATGTCAGCGTCTTTGGACATTGAAGCAATTACAGCAACCCGCTGCAATTCTCCTCCGCTCAGAACAGAAATATCCTTGTCTAGGGCATCGTTTAAATCGAGTTCTTGAATAAGCTCTTTCGAGACTCCTCTTTCATCAACCTTTTCAAGGAGCTCCCCTGTATTTCCTTTTACAACTTGAGAAAGTTTGTCCACATATTGGGGCTTTAGCGAGCTCTTAATGTTTTTGGCCTCAATCTTCTCAAAATACCCCTGAAGCTCTGTCCCTCTAAAGTAAGAAGTTAGATTTTTCATCTCTTTTGAGGCATAATCCCCTATATTAGGGTAAAGCTCTCCTGAGAGAATCCTAATTGCTGTTGTCTTGCCAACTCCGTTTTGACCTATGAGCCCCAATACCTTTCCTTCTTTTGGAATCGGCAATCGATAAAGCCTAAAGGTGTTTGGGCCATACTGATGTATTGGCTGAGAAAGCTCTTCAGGCAGATTGACTATGGAAATTGCATTGTAAGGACATTTATGAATGCATATGCCACATCCTGTACACAAGACCTCAGAGATAATAGGTTTTTTCGTTACTTCATCGACTATAATAGTCTCTTCGTTCATTCTAGGCCCAGGGCAATAGTTAAGACACAATAAATTACACTTTTTTGGTTGACATTTATCGTAATCTATTACAGCAATTCTCAAAGATTTCACCTGAAAAAAAATAATATAATTTAAGCATTAAATAAAATTATCCAGAACATTAGCCAGCTTCCGAGAAATGAAAAAATCCCTGATTTTAAGATGCTGCCTGCACTACCAAATTTTGCCGCGTCAACACCGACCATCTTAACGAGGTACTGTGAAGCATAGAATATAACAAAAGATACTATAATACTTGCAAAACTAGGCAGTGTGGACATCCCCGATATTATGCCTGCTATAAGTCCAGTTAAAGCAAAAACAAGCCCTATTTTATGACTGTCATCCATAAAAACTCACCATTTAAAGAGATGAGAAGTGTTACATTTAAAAAGTTTATTATGAAATACCTTTATTTCGTAGATTTAATAAAAAATGCGTTAAATTTAAATTGAATAAATATCTAATATGGCCGTGAGTTAATGAAGAGACTAGTTGTGTTAATTCTTGTTCTTTCTTTTCTTGTTCAGCCTGTAATGGGAGAATATGTGGATATTATACTTTCTTATCCTGAAAATATAGAGAAGGGGGAAGAGATAGAAATTACATTCGAAATCATAAATCAATCAAATGATATGCTTTGGGATGGAACGATACTAATTGAAGAATCCTTCATGAACGATTACAAGCCTTACATCCAATCTAATAGGGACTATCAAACTAATCCTTTAAAATTCTCTACTGTTGAGCCTGGAAAGAGTTTCAAAGAAACTTTTGTTTTGGCATTTAACAGAGATATACCTCTAAATGAAGCAAGATTTAACATTGTGTTGAAATGCGGAAAAGGCCCATGCAGGGGAGGGTGCAAGCCCTTTTATATGGAAAAGCTTGTATATATTGGGCTTTTAGAAAAAAGAGCCGAGGCTGTTCTAAAATTAGATGTTAACGAGTTCACATCCTATAAAGGTGAAACCCTAGAAATACCCTTTACCTTAGAAAATATTGGGAAAATTCAGATGAAAGATATCAAAGTGGAAATTAAAGGGGATATTGTATCGGATGAAATTGTTAACATCGCCTATCTAAATCCTGGAGAAGAAGTTTCTGACAGGATAATTATTTCAATCGATGAAAATAATTCTAAAACTTCCTTCAACCCGATAGTTATAGCAAAATTCCAAGAGCCTTCGGGCAAAGAAGGAATTCTATACGAGAATATAATTATAACGGTAACTGAAAAACAAAAGGCCCAAGAAACAAATGCTTCTGAAGTTAACAATGAGATTAATGAAGAGTCTAGGCTTCAGCCTCCTATTTTGTTCTATTTTTTTCTGTTTCTATCGATTGTTGCGATAATTGCAGTTATTATATTCTTGATACGCCTGTTTAAGAGATAATTTTTTAAATAATTTCATTTCTTTCTCGTAAGGTGCTTTATTGTCCTCTGAACTTATACGTACTACTGGCTCTATATGTCCGATTTGCCAAAAAAGAATTAAAGCTGATATCAAAGATTTTGGAGGACAAATTTTAATGGAAAAAACGTGCCAAGAGCACGGTTTCTTCTCAGAAATTCTTTCAGATGATGCCGAGTATTACAAAAGGCTTCAAAGGCTTGACCAGATTGCCGAAAATTCTGTTGAAATAACAACAAACACGAACAAAGGATGTCCATATGATTGTGGATTGTGTCAGGATCACTTGACCCCATCTATTTTTGTTAATATTGATCTGACAAATAGGTGCAATATGAGTTGCCCTGTATGTTTTGCAAGTGCAGGCGCAACTAAAAGATTATACGAGCCATCTTTTGAAGATATAAAAAAAATACTTGAAAGAATGGCTTCAATAAAACCAAATCCCCCCTTTGCGGTCCAGTTTTCAGGTGGCGAGCCTACTTTGAGAGATGACCTGCCCGAGATAATTAAGGCAGCTAAGAGTATGGGCATTTCACAGATTCAGGTGGCAACGAACGGGAAAAGATTTGCTAAAGATCCAGATTATTTAAAGAAAGTTATTGATTCTGGGATAAATACCTATTATCTTCAATTTGATGGATTGAATCCCTCCTCCTACAAGAAATTCCGTGGTTATGACACTTTTCCAGAAAAGAAAAAAACTATAGAAAATTTAAGAACTTTAGGAGAAACAAGTGTTGTCCTTGTTCCTACAGTTTCAAAGGGGGTAAATGATCAAGAACTTGGTGATATAATATATTTTGGGAGGGACAACTTCGACGTTGTTAGAGGAATCAACTTCCAGCCTCTATCTTTTTCTGGCCGTGCAAGCCAGGAAGAAATAAAAAAATACAGAATAACAATAACAGATTTGGTAAAACTAATTGAAGCACAAACAAATGGCGAGATCGGAAAAGAGGACTTTTATCCCATCCCATTTGTAGTTCCAGTCTCAAAGTTTGTTGAATCCTTAAGAGGCATAAATATGCCCCACTTCACAGCACATCCTCAATGCGGTGTTGCAACTTATGTGTTTGTAAAGAGTGGAAAACTTATTCCCATTACTCGATTTGTAGATGTTGAAGGATTCTTTGAATATCTTAAAGAAAGAAATGAAAAAATAAGCAGTGGCGGAAAAATAAGAAAGAGTATTGAAATATCCAAAATTTTGAAGAATATGGGCTCTTTTATCGATAAGGAAAAAATGCCAAAAGATCTCAATCTTTTAGATATTACAAAGGGTGTTTTAAATGGCGGAGGAAAAGAATATCTTGCAAAACTTCATCATAAGTCCTTATTTATAGGAACAATGCACTTTATGGACCCTTTTAACTTTGATCTAGATAGAGTGAAAAGATGCGCAATTCATTACGCCCTACCTGATGGCTCATTTATACCTTTTTGCAGTTACAATTCAATTCATAGAGAAAATATCGAAAAAAAGCTAACTACGCCAATTGACGTATAGTGTTTCACCGAAAGATATTTATTAAGCCCCAAGCTCTTGAAGATTGGTGAATATATGAAAAGAGCAAGTATTGTATTCGCCCTGATATTTTTAGTTACAATTGCTACGTTCTCAGGGTGTATTTCACAGAAAGAAGAAAATGGTGTAGATGTTAATACGACGCCAGGACAAACTGGCAAAACAGTTTCTTATC
>DUKX01000243.1:0-11016 GCA_013329085.1 Methanofastidiosum sp.
TCTCGATTATTTTTTTGCGAAAAAATCAATAATATACTAAAGATTTAAAAAAATATGTCATTACTATTATATGTTGTAATTTATTTTACAACTAAGAGAGGCATTAAACATGCAATTTACAGTATATCAGATACCGTTATTTCTTAGTTGTTTGGTGTCAACCATAGTTATTTACCTTCTTTTTAAAAGGGAACAATCTCCTGGGAGTCGTTGTCTGAAGATTTGTATGTCCTGTGCTTTTTTATGGGCATTGGCAGATTTGTTGAATCTTGGAAGCCTTACACTTTCAAATAAATTGTTTTGGGATAATATTTCCTACATAGCTATAGTAATATTCCCAATTTCATGGATATTTTTTGTCTTAGAGTACTCTGGAAAATCAAAAAATAAAAATAAAAGTTTAATTATTTTCACATCTTCCTTCTCATTGATTACTTTATTAATTGTATGGACTAACCAATACCACCACTTATTCAGAAGTGAAATATTTCTTATAGAGATATCCGGGATAATAGTTTTTGGTAAAACATATGGGCCTTTATTTTGGTTATTTATTATATATTTTTATTCATTAATGATAATTGGTGTAATTTTATTGTTTCAATCGTTCAATCTCTCTAGTTCTATTAATAGAAAGCAGAAAATAATATTTATAGTTGCAATATTCGTAACCTGGGCAGCAAGTTTGGCCCATATATCCCAAATAATTATCGCACCTGTAGATTTTACTTCAGTTTCGTTTTCTATAATGGGCGCAGTATTGCTAGTTGGAATAACGAAATATCAATTACTGGACATAGTACCTGTTGCATATATGAATGTTTTTAGAAATATGAATGACGGAATAATAGTCTTAGGAAGACTTAATCAAATTATTGAAATCAATCCTTTCATGGAAAAAATACTTGAGGTAGAGAATAATAAAATTTGTGGAAAAGATTTAGGCCAGATTTCAGACAAGTGGCCTGAACTTAACAAAGAATATATGCATTTATTGTCAAAAAGCCATTATCGTAAAATTAATCTAATAAAAGGAACAAAGACTTATGAAATGGGCATTTCAAAGATTTTTGACCCTAGGAATTTCTTAATTGGGCATCTTATTATATTAAATGATATTACTATTCGCAAAAAAATGGAAGACAAATTAATAAAATCAAATAAACAAATTGAAGAGCTAAACGAGACTCTACAAGTAATCAACAAAATACTTAGACATGATCTTCTAAATAAATTGGCCGTGATGAAATCCGCTTTATGGCTCTACGAACAAAAAAATGACAGATCTTTAATTAATAAGTTGGACCGTTCAATTGATGGCGGAATAGATTTAATTGAAAGAATCCGAGAACTTGAATCTTTTGTGTTAAATAAGGGAGAAATGATTCCCGTAGATGTAAGAAAAATAGCCGAAGAAGTTTCTGCCAACTTAAATATCCCCTCCATTAATATAAGTGGAAATGCAACTGCATTAGCCGATCAGGCACTATTCTCTGTGTTTGAAAATATTATGAGAAATGCCATAATTCATGGGAAAACAGATAGAATAGATGTAGATATCTCGTCCGATAATAGTGAATGTGAAATAAGAATCGCTGATTATGGAAAAGGTATTCCTGAGGACATAAAAGATAAGGTATTTGAGGAAGGTTTAAGCTTTGGGGATAGCAAGGGCAGTGGACTAGGACTTTATATCGTTAAAAAAACCATTGAAAGATACGATGGCTCTATAACAGTGGAAGACAATAAACCAAAAGGAACTATTTTTACCATAAAATTGAAATCCCCATAAAATTAGTATTTCAAAACCTATAACATTTATAAAGTTGTAGGCATATTTAATAACATGGATAATTTCGATCAGATTCCTAAAAGACGCCCTAAAGGTCCAGGATGGGGTAGGCTTCTCCCTTTTCTAGTAATTGGATACATTATTTTTACTTCCTTTGTTGGTTCAATCAGGCTACCTTCAACAACTTCTTCAGATCCGGTATACTCGCTTTTTTTTAATTCAAGTATTTTTATCGGCGGATTAATTGTTGCCATTATACTGATATTTTCATATGTGAATTATTCCAAGAACTAAGAAATATATTTAAAGTAACTTTTCCTAATAAGTATTAATGTTTAAACGCATCTTTTTAATTGTTGATGCGGGCCTAGAAGTAAGAATAGTTTCAATGTATGCAGCTTTAATTTCTAAATCTTCCAAAGCATCTTTCTTCTTAGTACCCTATATGAATACTAAGGAAGTTAAAGAAAACATTGACTTTATTAAAAAAATGGCAAAGGAAGAGGAGATAGATGCGGAAATATTAGAGATTAAGGACGACATACTCTATGATTTAAACAAAATTATTAGAGACAAAGATCTCGATTTAATCATTACTCCACTAAAAAGGCAGGAAAATGGACTTTTTTTTATCGGTAGCTTCTCCCAGAGGCTAATGAAATACGCTTTATCTTCAGTCATGGGAATTCGGATAGTAAAGGCTAGGCCCTTAAAACAACATAAAAAATTGTTAGTTCCACTTTCCGATAAAGACTATAATGTCGAAGAAAGATTATTTTTAATTGAAACACTTTCAAAATCGTTAAATCTAAGTGTATCTGTACTACGTTGCATTAAAAATCCTAAAGGAAGACTTGGGAAAGAAGAGATGCAAAAAGCTTTCATAGAAACGAAAAATTATTATTCCTCATTTATTACTCAACTTAAAGAAAAGGGGATTGATACAGACCTTAGAATTAGAGAATGTGAGCACGCGACAGACGGCATCTTAGAAGAAACAATGGCTTCAAACTACGACCTTCTTTTTGTAAAAGCCAAAACTCAGAACACTCTCAAAGAGTTTCTTATGGGAAATGAAGTTGAAGATATACTTAGAAGGACCCCATCTAACTTATTATTTTGGAGGTCAAGGGAGTAGTGCATGGATGGAGTCAATTAAAGATATACACGAGCTTTCGGCAGAAGAAGCAATTCTTAATCTCCAATCATCTAAAGAAGGGCTTTCAAAGGAAGAAATTGAAAAAAGATTTTCATCATTTGGCCCAAATGA
Source organism: Methanofastidiosum sp. (assembly GCA_013329085.1). Lineage (GTDB taxonomy): Archaea > Methanobacteriota_B > Thermococci > Methanofastidiosales > Methanofastidiosaceae > Methanofastidiosum > Methanofastidiosum sp9950u. The sequence goes on from DUKX01000243.1 coordinate 3,063, forward strand.
AATCCAGGAAAAAAGGGCCACTCCACTGTACGTTAAACTTCTAAAGCAATTTTTGAATTTCTTTGCTATTTTACTATGGGTTGCAAGCGGCCTTTCATTTTTAGGAGAATATTTAGCCCCAGGAGAAGGCAATATTAATCTTGGAATTGCATTAGTTGCTGTAATTTTTATCAACGCCTTTTTTACTTTTTATCAGGAGTACAAGGCAGAAAGAGCCGCCGAGGCACTAAAAATGCTATTGGCGCCTTTAGCAGTGGTATTAAGGGACAATAAAGAACAGGAAATCCCTTCAAATCAAGTTGTAGTTGGGGACATAATTATATTGTCTGAGGGGGATAAAGTACCGGCGGATGCAAGATTAATTGAACAGTATGAATTGAAGGTCAATAATTCACCTTTAACTGGAGAATCAATATCTCTGAAAAGGAGTATTGATCCGTTTAAGGGAAATATTCTTGAATCACACAATATTGTTTTTTCTGGAACTACTGTTGTTTCAGGGTCTGGAAAAGCCATAGTTTTTGCTGTAGGAATGGGAACGGAATTTGGGAAGATAGCTGGGCTTACTCAGGAAATAAAAGAGGATCCAACTCCACTACAAAAAGAAATATCCTATTTTATAAAATACATATCAATTATTGCAATATTCTTGGGAATAACCTTCTTTTTAATAGGGTGGTATCTAGGTAATACCTTCACTGCAAATTTTATCTTCGGGATAGGAATAATTGTTGCCAACGTTCCAGAAGGACTACTACCTGCAGTTACTTTGACTTTATCTATAGCCACTCAAAAAATGGCAAAGAAAAATGCCCTGATAAAGAATCTAAATTCTGTTGAAACTCTGGGATCTACTACAGTGATTTGCACAGATAAAACTGGAACCCTTACACAAAATGAAATGACGGTCAAAAAAATATTTGTCAACGATAAAGAAATTGATGTTTCTGGAGTTGGGTACACACCTGAAGGAAAACTTCAGATTGATGGGAATGATATAGCAGAAAAAGAAATTGAACCAATAATCCCATTTCTAAGAACTTCATTCTTTTGCAATGATTCAAAATTAATTTTGGAAGAGGGCAAGTACTCAATAATTGGAGACCCGACAGAAGGGGCACTTTTAGTTTTAGCTAAAAAAATTATAGATACAGATAAAACATGCAACTTAGAAGAAAGAATTTTTGAGATTCCATTTACGTCAGACAGAAAAATGATGAGTACAATATACAAAGGAGAGATAGTTACTGCTTATGTTAAAGGTTCTCCTGAGTCTATCATTTCTTTGTCAAATAAGATATTGATGAATGGGAAAGAAATCGAATTAACTCCGAAAGATAAACAGAATCTTCAAGAAAAAGCTGAAAGTTTTCAAAAGAAAGCTTTGAGAACTTTAGCTCTTGCATATAGGCCTATAACTAAAAAAGAAAAATATGTGGCTGAAGAAGTAGAGAAAGATTTAGTATTTTTAGGATTGGTGGGGATGATAGATCCCCCAAGGCTTGGTGTCAAGGAGGCAGTTAAAAAATGCAAGGGTGCTGGAATTAAAATAATAATGATTACAGGGGACAACAAACTTACAGCTGAAGCTATCGGGCGAGAGGTAGGGATAATTGAAAGTGGCACTCCTTCTGTAATAGAAGGAAGTGATGTCACAAAAATGAGAATAGAAGAATTGAAAAATTTATTGAGTAATCCAGAAATTATTTTTGCAAGAGCTTCCCCAAAGAATAAACTTGAGATAGTCATGGCGTTAAAACAGATGGGGGAAGTTGTTGCAGTCACAGGTGATGGGGTAAACGATGCGCCCGCCTTAAAAGAGGCGGATATCGGTATATCAATGGGGAGTGGGACTGATGTGGCAAAAGAAGCTGCAGACGTAATACTAATAGATGACAATTTTAAGAGCATAGTGGAAGCGGTACTTGAAGGCAGGGCCGTCTATGACAACATCCGAAAGTTTATTTCTTACATCTTAGTTAGTAATGTGCCTGAGATAGTTCCATTCATAGTGTATGTGCTGTTTAGAGTTCCCCTGCCATTAACAGTTGTCCAAATATTGGCTATAGATTTAGGTACTGACATGCTTCCAGCAATTGCACTTGGAACAGAGCCTGCTGAAATAGATGTCATGGAAAGGCCACCCCGTTCTAGAAAAGACAGACTATTAACTATACCTCTAATCCTAAAATCGTATGGGCTCATAGGGCCAATAGAAGCTGCTGCAGGATTATACGGATTCTGGTGGGTGTTAAAACAGGGAGGTTGGGTATGGGGAACACAATTAGCATTCACAGATCCGCTTTATCTTAAAGCCACAACAATGTGCCTCATCGCCATAATCGTATGCCAAATAGTGAATGTTATGGGCTGCAGAAGCCTAAGAAATTCTGTATTTAAGATAGGCTTATTCAAAAACAAATACGTATTTTTAGGGATAGCCAGTGAGATAATTTTAATTTTTGCTTTTACAAATCTCCCTATCTTGAAGACTTTTCTTGGAACTGCATCGATAGAACCAGAATTAATTCTGTTGATTATACCATTTGCATTATTAATATTCGTAGTAGACGAATTAAGGAAATACTTGATGCCCAAGTTAAATATTAAAGATCTATAGCTATTATGTCATTATTCAATTAATAATTTAAACTCTTTTAGTCTAGACTTTCAAAAGGTATGGCATGAATCAAACTTTAAAATCATACATTGATCTCACAAGGGCCCATTTCATGTTTGCTTGGCCTTTGATATTTTGTTCTGGCTTATTTCTGGGATTCCAAAACTATGGCGGATTTTCTTGGGCCCTAGTCATTAAAGCTGTCCTGATAGGACTTTTTGGATTTGAAGGTGGGATGATATTAAATGATTATGTGGATAGAGATATTGACAAAAATGATGTGGAATATATAAGTTAACTTATTATTGGCGGCCCTATAAATCTCGGCCACTACCTTTTGGGGACATATCATCAAAGAATGCATTTAGATTGTTCCTCTTATTTTTCATTATAACTGTCTCTTTGATACTAACTCTTCCATTTCCAAATTCTCTTTATGTCTTGTTAATTTATCTCTATTGTTACTTTATGGAGTATTTTTATCAGATCAAAAAGAGAAATCAAAAATATCCTATTGCGCAAGTTCTTGGAAGAACTGACTTTGCAATATTTCCTGTTGCCGGGTATCTTTGTGTCGGCGCCCCTGACAAAACTGCATTATTGTTTTTCCTTTTCTTTTACCCACTTGCCCTCTCTCACCTTGGATTAAATGATTTTATTGATGTAAAAAATGACATAACCAGAAAAATGAATACCATAACAGTTCTTTATGGCATTAAAGGAACTGTGAAGTGGATCATAGCATTTAACCTGATTCATTTTATTACGGCTGTTTTATTTCTTTCAACTCTTTTTAAGGTCACGTTTTATGGATTCTTAATTCCTTTTATTTTGTTGTTTGTTGCAACTTATCTTTTAATAAAGGATCAAAGCCCCAAAGTAGGGCTTAAAGTACTTCCATTCTATCACCTTTCTATGGCCTTATATTCAATTTTTATAATAATTGGAAGTATTCTATAATAAATAATAAAAGATGGATTAACTTGGTCTTAACAGATCTGATGATAAATAAGGGCAAAATAACTTCTTGGATTAAAGCGATGAGATTGGAATTCTATTCCATGCCTTTTGTAGTCTATTCATTGGGGGCTCTAATTTCCTATAAATTGAACTATTTCTTTTTTCTGAAGAATTATCTTGTTGGGTACCTGATTATATTCCTAATTGAATTAGCAACTGTTCTAACAAATGAGTATTACGATTTTGAAGCCGATAAATTGAATAAAAATGTAGGAAGATTTACCGGTGGCTCAAGAATGTTAGTTGAGAATAAGATTACCTTTGGGGAGGTAAAGTTATCTTTCATATTTGTAATTATGTTATTTTTAGTTCTTTCCTTGTATTTATCTAAAATTACCTTTTTTTCTAATCAAGTAATATTGCTATTGATACTAGGATTCATACTTGGTATTTCTTATACTGCCCCACCATTAAAATTTTCTTATAGGGGATTAGGTGAAATCGATGTTGCACTAATTCATGGATTTTATGTTATTATTTGTGGGTATGTTTTTCAGAAAAGCTTTCTAGATATTTTCATTATCTGGGCCATATCAATTCCCATATTCTTTTCTTCTTTGGCAGGTGTTTCCCTTGGAGGAATACCAGATTTAGAATCTGATAAATTAGTTTCAAAGAAAAGCATCGCCGTCATAATTGGCTCTAAAAATACTCTAATTTTATCTCTGGTCTGTTCTTTGATTGCAGGAATCTTCGGGATTTATTTGTATTATTATTTTACCTCATGGCATTTTAATTACCTATATCTGCTACTTCCAATTTATTCTTTATTTTTGTCTTGTATTATATTATCTAAAATAAAATATGAAAAACAAGATGCGGGGATTAGTAAGATAATTCTTAGTACAATGATTTTAATTGCGCTATCCAGTTTTATTCCAGTTATTATTTTTTTAGCTAACTAGGATGATATCAATTATTATCTAAAATTATAATATTCTCTTTTTATTTTAAACACGAAATAATTTCAATTCAATAAAAATGGCTCTGAATTGGAACCTATTTGGAAAAAGAATTGGTGCGGTCAGCGGGATTCGAACCCGCGTCATGAGCTTGGAAGGCTCAAGTGCTAACCACTACACTATGACCGCTTCTTTTTTACTCGAATTAATTGTATATTTAAAACTTTCTCTTTTATCCACCACAATGCTTAAAAATTGATGTTGTAAAAAGTTTATGTGGATTATATGGGCATAATTAACGTAAACGTTAAGTTTGATTCTTCTATTATAATATCATGTACTGCCCATCATCATTAATTACGCCATTTTTGGCGGAGGTATTTTCATGCTAAAAATAGCTATTCCTAAAAAGGGGAGATTATCAAACCCCTGTCTTGAAATATTAAAAAAATCAGGTTATGAGTTTGAAGATAGCGGTAGGAAGTTATTTTCACGTATTGAAGAAAAAAATATTGAGGCTGTATTTGTGAGGACTCAAGACATACCCGAATACGTTCAGGATCAAGTTGTTGACATGGGTATAACTGGGCTTGATATAATACGGGAAAGAGAAGCAGATATTGAAATTATGCAAAAGATGGGATTTGGTAAATGTACTCTTACAATAGCAGCACCGAAAAACTCATCGATAAATAAGTTAGATGATATCAAAAATGGAATGAAAATTGTAACAGAATTTCCAAATATAACGAATAAATACTTTAAAGATAAAGGGATTAACTTGAAGGTGATTGAAGTATCTGGCTCTACAGAAATCGCCCCTTATTTGGGGGTGTCAGATCTAATATCCGATATAGTGAGCACTGGAACAACATTAGTAATGAATAATCTAAAATCTATCATTCCAATACTAGACTCTGAGGCCGTACTTATTGCAAACAGGGATAGCCTCAAAAAGAAGGGGGGAGAAATTGAACTCCTTTCATCATCAATTAAGAGCGTTCTAGATGCACAGGGTAAGAAGTACATCATGGTAAATCTTCCTACCAAATCATTGGCCAAATTTGAAAAGGAGTTTCACGGTCTTGGGGGTCCAACAGTAATGGATGTGATCTCAAAGGAATCACTTGTTGCAGCACACTTTGTAGTTGATGAAAAGAAAGTATCTGAAACTATTCAAAAACTAAAGAGGATGGGTGGAACTGGGATTCTTATTACCCCCATTGAAAGGTTGGTGAACTAGTTGATTGAAATTTATGATGGGTCAAAGGCCCTATTTGAAAAAAATAAACAGAGAAAGGTCCTATTAGAAGATGACGGTTATGTAAAGTCAATTCTATTGGATGTAGAAAAGAGAGGAGACGAAGCACTTAGGGAATACACATTGAAATTTGACGGTGTCAAAATAGATGATTTTTTGGTAACTCGGGATGAGATAGTTGAAGCTTATGATAATGTGGATACTGAGCTAATTGAAGCATTGGAAACGTCAGCAGAAAACATTGAAGACTTCCACAGGAGAGAAATTCCACAGTCCTTTTTATTTGAAAAGAAAGGTATTACTTCGGGGCAGATGATACTGCCTTTAGAGAGTGCAGGAATCTATGTACCAGGTGGCAGGGCTGCATATCCCTCCACTGTCCTCATGGCAGCAATCCCGCCTAAAATATGTGGTGTTCCAAGAATCGTAGCGGTAACTCCACCAGGTAAGGATGGTAGATGCAACGATGCAGTTTTAGTCGCATCAGATATCGCAGGTGTCGATGAGATTTACAAAGTGGGTGGTGCTCAGGCAATAGCAGCCTTATCCTATGGAACAGAATCAATAAAACCTGTTTCAAAGATAGTCGGGCCTGGCAATAGATTTGTTGCAATGGCAAAAAAACTTGTTGAAACGCCAACAGAATTTCCAGCAGGCCCTAGTGAAGTAATGATAATCGCAGAAGAGAAATCAAACCCAAGATTTATTGCCTTGGACATGCTTGCCCAGTCTGAACACGATCCAATGGCTTCAGCATATTTATTGACTACATCAAAATCACTTGCTGAAAAAGTTGTGATAGAAATAGAAAATGAGCTTAAAATACTTCCAAGAAAAGAAATACTCGAAGAATCACTCAAACGAGGCGGAATATTTATTATCCTCTCTATCGATGAGGCGATAGAACTATCAAACAGCTTTGCCCCCGAACACCTTGAACTAATGGTTAACAATCCATTTTCACTTCTTACAAAGATTAAAAACGCAGGCTCAGTATTCTTAGGAGAATACTCTCCTGAAGCAATGGGTGACTATGTATCTGGAACAAATCATGTACTTCCTACATCAGGATTTGCAAAATTTTATTCTAGCCTTTCAGTCGATGATTTTCTGAAGAAATATACATTCCAATATGTCACAAAAGAAGGGCTAAAGACTTATAGGGGCACTGTTTCAACACTTGCTAGGTCTGAAGGATTATTTGCACACGAAAAAGCTGTGAAAGTGAGGTTTGAAGATGAAAAGTAGATTTGATAGAGATCTCTTGGATAATCTTGATCCATATTCATCAGAAGTTTCCATATCAGATGGGAATCTAATAAGATTACATGCAAATGAGCTTCCATGGAAAAACGAAGCGGTAGTATGGGCTTTACACGACAAACTCTTATCAATGCCTCTAAACAGATATCCTGAAGTCACAAATTCTGAGATAAGGAAAAAAATTGCTGATTATATTGGATTTGAAAAAGAGAATGTCCTAGTTGGAAATGGTAGTGATGAAATTATAGATACAATCTGCAAAGCTTTCATTTCCCCACTCGATAAAGTTTTGATACCAACACCAACTTTCTCGATGTATTCTGCTATAACTAAAGTTTATTCGGGGCTCCCCATTATACTTCCTCTTAATCCTGATTTTACTTTACCAATTGAAAAAATAGTATCTGAAGCAAAAGGTGCCAAGATAGCCTTTATTTGCAGCCCAAACAATCCCACAGGAATATCATACCCTGAAGAAGAAATCAAAGCAATACTTGACACAGGGATGCTAGTAATTCTTGATGAAGCATATGCTGATTTTTCTGGCCATTCAGGTTTAAACTTGTTGAATAATTATGATAATTTAATCGTCATGAAGACATTCTCAAAAGCATTCGGCCTTGCAGGATTTAGAACAGGGTACTGTGTCGCATCAGAAACATTAGTCGAATCAATGAGCAAAGTCATGCTTCCGTATAATCTTAATTTAATATCTATGAAGGTAATTGAGCTCGCCATTCAACATGAAGATTTCATGGTAGATTCTGTCAAAAAAATAAAGGAAAACAGAAAATATCTTTATGGTGCAATGCAGGAGATAAAGGGAATAAGTATAATCCCATCAAGTGCCAATTTTATACTATTTGAAGCAGAAAACTCTAGAATGAT